>JAFARM010000132.1 GCA_019245455.1 Sphingomonadaceae bacterium
GTCGCCGCCATCCAGTTTCGGCATGAGAATCCTTCCGCGCACTCCCGGCGCATCCTAGCGGGATGCCGCGTTGCGGCAACCCGGTATCGCTGGCCGGCTGTCACATTAACGACACGCCGGCAAATCGTGAACGTCAGGCCGCTTTCAAGGTTTCGCCCTCGACCGGCGTCGGCCGCTTCTCAGTGACTTCGTCGATCAGGCCGAAGACTTTGGCCTCGTCGGCCGACAGGAACTTGTCGCGCTCCATCGCCCGCTCGATCACCTCAAGCGTCTGACCGGTGTGCTTGACGTAGAGCTCGTTCATCGCGTGCCGGACGCGGAGGATCTCCTTCGCCTGGATCTCGATGTCGGTCGCCTGGCCCTGGGCGCCGCCCGACGGCTGGTGGACCATGATCCGCGCGTTCTTGAGGGCAACGCGCATCCCCGGCTCGCCGGCGGCGAGCAGGCAGCTGCCCATCGACGCCGCCTGCCCGATGCACACCGTGCCGACCCTGGGGCGGATGTACTGCATCGTGTCATAGATCGCCATGCCCGCCGTGATCACCCCGCCCGGCGAGTTGATGTACATGAAGATGTCCTTCTTCGGGTTCTCCGATTCGAGGAACAGCAGCTGCGCGGTGATGAGCGAGGCCATATGGTCCTCGACCTGGCCGGTGACGAAGACGATGCGCTCGCGCAGCAGGCGCGAGTAGATGTCGAAGCTGCGTTCGCCGCGGTTCGACTGCTCGATGACGATCGGAACGAGGCCGGCGGTGAGGTCGAGATGGTCGGGCATGGAGGCTCCGTGGCGGGCGGTGACGGCGTCGCGCTAACATCGGCGCGTTCGGTGGAGGGTTCAAGCCCCTGAGGAGGGGCGGTGAGATCGGCGTTTGGCTCGCGGACACTTGGAGGTCAGTGGAAACGCGGCTCCCCCTCGCCCTCCGTCATCCCCGCGAACGCGGGGACCCATCTCCTGCACTCGCGACGCCGACGGCTTGCGCGTCGCAACGGATCGAGCCGCGGGAGATGGGTCCCCGCATTCGCGAGGATGACGACATGGGAGGCGCACGACTGACGGAAGGCACCTGACGGCTCGAGCGGGTCAAGCCGCCCCGACCCGCTCTACTCCGCCGCTGCCTTCTTTGCCCGTGCTTTCTTCGCTGGTGCCGGGGCGGTCTCGGCCGGGTCGACCGCCGCCGGCGGCTCGCTTGCCGCCACGTCGCCGGGACCGCTCGCAACCGCCGGATCGACGACCGCCGCTGCCCCCTCTCCCGCCGCCGCGGGGGGCGCGGCCTTCTTCGCCCGCGGCTTCTTCGCCGGTGACGGGGCGTCGGGCGCGTGCGCTGCCGCATCCGCATCGTGCGCACGGGCCTGCCCGTCGCCGTGCGCCGCGTGGTCATGGGAATGATCATGGCCGTGATCATGGCCGTGGTCGCAGTCGGGGCCGTGGACATGGGCGTGACCGCGGACGCCCGGCGTCTCGTCGTCGCTTTCGATCTCGGCCTGGAGCGCCTCGCGCGTCACCTCGCGCTCCGTCACCTCGGCCTTGCTCAGCAGGAAGTCGACGACCTTGTCCTCATAGAGCGGCGCGCGCAGCTGCGCCGCCGCCATCGCGTTCTCCTGGAAGTATTTTACGACCTGCGGCTGTTCCTTGGCGTTGTACTTCGCCGCCTCCTGCCCGATCAGGCGGTTCATCTCGGCCTGGCTGATCTGGATGCCGTTCGCCTGGCCGATCTCCGACAGCAGCAGGCCAAGGCGCACCCGCCGCTCGGCGATGCGGCGGTACTCTGCGCGGTCGTCGTCCGAAGGCGCTTCCTCCTCGGCCTCGACCTGCCGCCAGATGGCGTCGAACTCGGCCTCGACCATCGACGGCGGCACGGCGAAGTCGTGACCCGCCGCCAGCGTATCCAGCAGCTTGCGCTTCATGTGCGTGCGCGTCATCGTCGCCAGCTCGGCGGCGACCTGATCCTTCAGGATCTCGCGCAGCGCCGCGATGCCATCGATGCCGAACTTCTTGGCGAAATCGTCGTCGAGCGACGCCTGCTCGGGCGTGTCGATGCCGGTGACGGTGACGGCGAACTCGGCGGCGCGGCCGGCGAGATAGGCGACGTTATAGTCGGCCGGAAAGCTGACCTTGACCGTGCGGTGCTCGCCGACCGCAGCGCCGATCAGCTGGTCCTCGAAGCCGGGGATGAGCTGGCCCGACCCGATGCGCACGCGCATCCCCTCGCCGGTGCCGCCATCGAACGCCTCGCCGTCGACCGTGCCCTTGAAGTCGATCGTCAGGCTGTCACCGGTCGCCGCGGCGTGGCCCTCGGGCGCGGGAACGAACCCCTGCGCCTGCTCGGCCAGCCGGGCGACGGCGGCATCGACGGCCACCTCATCGACGGGCACGACCAGCTTTTCCAGGACGATGCCGTCGATCTTCGGCGCGTCGATCGTCGGCAGCACCTCGACGGCGACCTTGAAGTCGATGTCCTTGCCCTCGGCGGGTGGCGCGGCGAGATCGACCTGCGGCTGCATCGCCGGACGCAGCGCGTGCTCGGCGATCAGCTGCTGAACCCCCTCCTGCACCGTCTCCTGCAGCGCTTCGTTCATCAGCTGCGCGCCGTGCATCTTGCGGACGAGGTTCAGCGGCACCTTGCCGGGGCGGAACCCGGGCATCCGCACCTGCGCCGCGACGCGGCCGAGCTGGGCGTCGACGCGCGCGGCGAGGTCGGCGGCGGGAACGTGGACGCTGTATTCGCGCTTTAGGCCTTCGTTGAACGTCTCGGCGATACGCATGGTCGGTCTTTCATGTCGGCGGGCATGGTGCGGGTGAAGGGACTCGAACCCCCACATCTTGCGATACTGGTACCTAAAACCAGCGCGTCTACCATTCCGCCACACCCGCGAAGGAAGCGCGGGCTTATACCAGCGCGCGGCAGGCGTGCAAGGCGGGGCCGGCCGCGCGCACGGCGGCCGCGTACGCCAGTGCCTTGAGCCGCTCCGGTCATTTCGATCGTGGATCGGCGTCGCTCCGGCCTTAAACGCCGTCATCCCCGCGAAGGCGGGGACCCGTCTCCTGCCGCTGGAGATGGGTCCCCGCTTTCGCGGGGATGACGGGAGGTGCGTAGGAAGCTGCGCGATCTACTCCGCCGCTTCCTTCTCGCTGTGCGGCTGCGCCATCTGGCGGTGGCGCTCCGCGACGGTCGGCCAGGGCAGCAGGTGCGCCATCGCCGCCTGGAACTTGTTCTTGAACCCGGCGACGACGTGGTCGTCGTCGGCCATCAGCGCGTTGTACCCTGCCTCCGCGACGGGTGCCGGATCCATCTTCTTGTTCTGGCCGACGTCGGTGTCGTCCATCTCGGCGCGATGGAAGAAGTTGGTCTCCGTCGGGCCGGGCATCAGCACGGTGACGACGACGTTCTGGTCCTTCAGCTCGTTGCGGATCGCCTCGCCCCAGTTGTCGAGATAGGCCTTGGTGCCGTTGTAGACCGACTGGAACGACCCCGGCATGATCCCGGCGATCGAGCCGGTGATGAGGATGCGGCCCTGCCGGCGCGCCGCCATCTGCTGTGCGACGTGCTTGACGAGCTGCGTCGTCGAGATGACGTTGACCGCGATCATGTCGAACTCGACGTTGACGTCGGTCTCGGTAAAGCGCCCGCCGAGCCCGAAGCCGGCGTTCGCCGCCAGCGCATCGACCGGCCGGCCAGCGCCGTCGATCGCGGCGATCAGGCTCTCGGTGCCGCCCCGGTGGGCGAGGTCGGCGATGTGGGTGGTGACGGTCGCGCCTTCGCCGCGCAGGGTCGACGCCGCCTGCCCGATGCCGCCGGCGTCCTCGGAGGTGATGAGGATGTCGAAGCCGTTCCTGGCGAACAGGCGGGCGAGTTCGAAGCCGATGCCGCTCGACGCGCCGGTGATGACGGCGAACTGATTATTGGCCATGGTCGTGTCTCCCGATGGGGGTTCGGGCATGAGAACCGGCGTTGCGGCTGGGCGTTCCCAGTTGTTTCGCCTGCAACCTGAAAGACTTGGCGTATGATCTTTGCTCTCGTGCTCGGCCTTGCGGCGGCTGCCGACGGCGACTTGCGCGACCTCTGTCCCGACCGGCCGGGCCGCCTGACGCCGGCGTGCATCGTCGATGCCGGGCACTTGCAGGCGGAGACGGCGCTCGCCGACTTCACCCACGATACCAGCGGCGGCGGCGTCACCGACACGACGGCGGGGGCGAGCACATTGCTCCGTTACGGCGTCACGCAGCACCTCGAGCTGCTCGCCGGCTGGACGCCGTTCGTCCACGCCCACTCGCCGGGCCAGCGGGCGGTCGACAGCGTCGGCGACGTGACCTTGGGGCTGAAGCAATCGCTGCTTCATCCCGATGGCAAAGGCTTTTCGCTCGCCGTCCAGCCGTTCGTCACCTTGCCGACGGCCAAGGCGGCGGTTGGGGTCGGCAGCACGGTCGAGGGGCTGATCGTGCCGGTGACAGTCGCCCTGCCCGCCGACTTCGCGCTCGGCCTGTCGCCCGAGGTCGACCGGGTGGCGAACGCGGGCGACCGCGGCCACCGCGCCAGCTACACGATGATCGGCGGCGTCAGCCGCCAGTTCGGCCCGGTCAACGCCGGCGTCGAACTCGCCGGCACGCACGACGACGACCCGACCGGGCGGACGACCAAGGCCACCGCCGACCTGTTCGCCGCCTACATCCCCAAGGCGCATCCGACGGTGCAGTTCGATGCGAGCGCGTACATCGGCCTCAACCGCGACACGCCGGCGGTCGAGGTCCAGGTCGGCGTGTCGCACCGCTTCTGACGTGCCGCTTCTGACCTTGCCCCTGGGTAGAAGGTCAGTTATGTTGACCTAAACAACCTTGGGAAGCATCATGGTCGCCGGTCTGCCCGTCTCGCTCGACGACAAGTACCGCTTTACCGACGGCCGCGTCTTCCTGTCGGGAACGCAGGCGCTCGTCCGCCTGCCGCTCGTCCAGCGCGCGCGCGACCGGGCGGCGGGGTTCAATACCGGCGGCTTCATCTCGGGCTATCGCGGCTCCCCGCTCGGCGGTTACGACCAGGAGCTGTGGCGGGCGAAGAAGCTGCTCGCGGCCGAGAACATCGTCTTCCAGCCCGGCCTCAACGAGGAGCTCGGCGCCACCGCCGTCTGGGGCACGCAGCACGTCGGCCTGCGCCCCGGTGCTGCGGTCGATGGCGTGTTCGGCATCTGGTACGGCAAGGGCCCCGGCCTCGACCGGGCGATGGACGTCATCAAGCACGCCAACGCCGCCGGTACCACGCCCCACGGCGGCGTCGTCGCCATCGTCGGCGACGACCACGGGGCAAAGTCGAGCACCCTGCCCCACCAGAGCGACCACAACTTCCAGGCGGCGTTCGTCCCCTTCCTCGCCCCCGCCAGCGTCCACGAGTTCGTCGAGTACGGGCTGCTCGGCATCGCCATGAGCCGCTTCGCCGGCACCTGGGTCGGCTTTAAGGCGACCGCCGACACGGTCGAGACTTCGGCCACGGTCGACCTCGCGGGCGAGCACCGCAGCATCATCCTGCCGCCGTTCGATTTCCCCGAAGGCGGCGTCGGCATCCGCGGCAACGACGTCTGGCGCGAGGAGGACACGCGCCTCCAGCGCTACAAGGGCTTCGCCGCCCAGGCCTTCGCCAAGGCCAACGGCATCGACCGCCGCGTCTGGGACACGCCGAACCCGCGCTTCGGCATCGTCACCACCGGCAAGGCGTTCGCCGACACCATGGAGGCGCTGACCGAACTCGGCATCGACGAGCGGACGGCAAGCGACATCGGCCTGCGCGTCTACAAGGTCGGGATGCCCTGGCCGCTCGAGCCCGACGGCATCCGCGCCTTCGCCGAGGGGCTCGAGGAGGTCCTCGTCATCGAGGAGAAGCGCGAGTTCATCGAGCACCAGCTGCGCTGGCAGCTCTACAACTGGATGGAGGCCGTCCGCCCGCGCGTCGTCGGCAAGCACGACGAGCATGGCGAGTGGCTGCTCAGCCCCGACAACGAGCTGACCCCTGGCGTTATCGCCCACGTCATCGCCGCGCGCATCCAGAAGTACCACGACAGCGACGCCATCCGGAACCGCCTCGCCTTCTTCGCCGACCAGGACGCCAAGTCGGCCGCCTATGTCACGCCGATCAAGCGGACCCCCTATTTCTGCTCCGGCTGCCCGCACAACACCTCGACCAAGGGACCGGAGGGGACGCGGACGCTGGCCGGCATCGGCTGCCACATCATGGCGCTGTGGATGGACCGCGCCGAAACCTTCACCCAGATGGGCGGCGAGGGCGTGACCTGGGTCGGCGAGGCACCGTTCACGAGCGAGAAACACGTCTTCGCCAACCTGGGTGACGGCACCTACTTCCACTCCGGGCTGCTGGCGGTGCGGCAGTCGATCGCGGCGAAGGTCAACATCACCTACAAGATCCTGTTCAACGACGCGGTCGCCATGACCGGCGGGCAGACGCACGACGGCGAGCTGACGCCGGCCGACATCGCCCGGCAGATGGTCGCCGAGAACGCGGCCAAGGTCGCGGTGCTGACCGAGGATCTGTCGCGCTACACCGGCGTGACGCTGCCCGAGGGCGTGCGCCTGCTCGACCGCTCGGCGCTGCCCGCCATCCAGGACGAGTTCGCCGCAACGCCAGGCACCACCGTCATCATCTTCGACCAGACCTGCGCCGCCGAGAAGCGTCGCCGCCGCAAGCGCAAGCAGATGGCCGATCCCGCCCAGCGCGTGTTCATCAACACGAGCGTGTGCGAGGGCTGCGGCGACTGCTCGGTCCAGTCGAACTGCGTCTCGATCGAGCCGGTCGAGACCGAGTTCGGCCGCAAGCGCAGCATCAACCAGTCGAGCTGCAACAAGGACTATAGCTGCCTCAAGGGTTTCTGCCCGTCCTTTGTCACGGTGGATGGCGCGCGCCCACGCAAGGCCAAGGCCGCCGGCGAGATCGACCTGTCGGCCGTGCCCGAGCCGACGGTGCCCGCGCCGGGCCACGGCTTCAACATCATGGTCACCGGCATCGGCGGCACCGGCGTGCTGACCGTGTCGGCGCTGCTCGGCACCGCCGGGCATATCGCCGGGCTCGCCGCGACCACCGCCGACATGGCGGGCCTCGCGCAGAAGGGCGGCGCGGTCTACTCGGCGGTGCGGCTCGCCGAGACCAACGACGACCTGACCTCGCCCCGCATCATCGCCGGCGGGGCCGACCTGGTGCTTGCCTGCGACGCGGTGGTCGCTGCCGACAAGGCGACGCAGACGCTGATGGTGCCGACCCGCACCGCCGTCGTCGCCAATGCCGACATCGCGCCCACCGCCGACTTCGTGCGAAACCGCGACATCGACTTCCGCTCGCATCTCGTTGAAAAGGCGATCCGCAAGGCCGCCAACCCCAACGCGACGAGCTTCGTCGCCGCCGAGACGATCGCGACGACCCTGCTTGGCGACGCGATCGGCGCGAACATCCTGCTGATGGGCTATGCCTGGCAGTCGGGGCTGATCCCGCTGCCCCTCTCCGCCATCGACGCCGCGATCGAACTCAACGGCGTGCAGGTCGACTTCAACCGCCGCGCCTTCGCGCTCGGCCGCCTGCTCGCGCACGACGCGAGCGCGGTCGAGGCGATGGTCACCGCCGCGCGCGGCCCCGCCCCCGAGGCCCCCTCGACGACGCTGCCCGAGCTCATTACGCGCCGCGTCACCGACCTGACGACCTATCAGGACGCCGCCTACGCCAGCAAGTTCAGCGACCTGGTGGCGGAGGTTAAGGCGGCAGGCGAGGACCGGCTGACCGAGGCGGTCGCGCGCTCGGCGTACAAGCTGCTCGCCTACAAGGACGAGTATGAGGTCGCGCGCCTGTACAGCGACGGCCGCTTCGAGGCGGCGTTCAAGGCGCAGTTCGAGGGCGGCGACCGCCCGCGCGTCCAGCTGTCCCCACCGCTGTTCGCCCGCCCCGATCCGGCGACCGGCCGGCCGAAGAAGTACAGCTTCGGCCCGTGGGTGTTCACCGCGTTCAGGCTCCTGGCGAAGATGAAGGGCCTCCGCGGCACCGCCTTCGACCCGTTCGGCTACACCGCCGAGCGCCGTCACGAGCGCGCTGCCTTCGCCGACTATGCGGCCAAGGTCGACCGCCTGCTCGCCGGCCTGCGCCCGGACAACGTCGACCTTGCCGTCCAGATCGCCGCCCTGCCCCTCGCCGTCCGCGGCTTCGGCCCGGTCAAGGCGGCGGCGGCCGAGAAGGTCGCAGCCGAGGAGGCGGCGCTGTGGGCGAAGTGGCCGGGCGAAGCCGCAGGCGAGGCGCGCGCGGCGGCCTGATCGTGCCAGTGGCGGAGAGCGCGTCGGCGGGTTCAACCGTCGGGGGAGGCGCGGCCGCGGATGGCGCGGCGGCGGCTGTCGGAACGACGCACCGTGCGCCGTCGGCCGGCGCGCTGGCGGACGACACGGGCACCGGCCGCCCGGCGGTCCGCGGCCTCGACCTCGACCCGCAGACGCGCTGCCGTCACTGGCACAGTCCGCGCGACATCGTCGCCATCCGCATGGCGTGCTGCAGCGAATGGTATGCCTGCGCCGATTGCCACGCCGCGCTCGCCGATCACCCGCTGACACCGTGGCCGGCGGCGGCGTTCGGCGAGCGCGCGATCCGCTGCGGCGCGTGCGGCGCAGAGCTGACCATCGCCGCCTACCTCGCCGGCGACGACGCCTGCCCCGCCTGCGCCGCGCCCTTCAACCCCGGATGCAGGCTTCACCGCCACCTCTACTTCGCGGCATGAGCCGCCCGTACGTCGCCGTCTCAACCGCGGGCCCGCTGTTCACCCGCCGCCGCCGCGGCTAGCCTCCCGGCGGTGATCACCACCCTCGCCATCACCGGCTATCGTTCGCTCCGCGACGTGCGCGTCGACCTCGGGCCGCTGACGATCGTCACGGGGGCCAATGGCAGCGGCAAGTCGAGCCTGTACCGCGCGCTGCGCCTGCTCGCCGATGTCGCGCAGGGCCGCGCGATCGCCAGCCTGGCGGCGGAGGGCGGCCTCGCCTCGACGCTGTGGGCGGGGCCGGAGACGTTCAGCCGCGCGATGCGCGCCGGCGAGCAGCCGGTTCAGGGGACAGTGCGCCGGTCGCCCGTCAGCCTGCGGCTCGGCTTCGCCAGCGAGGACCTCGGCTACGCCGTCGACCTCGGCCTGCCGATCCCATCCGACACGCGCTTCGGTCTCGACCCCGAGATCAAGGTGGAGGCACTTTGGGCGGGTCAACGGCTCGGCCGCCGCAACGTCTTCGCCGAACGCCGCGGGCCGCTGGTGCGCCTGCGCCGCCGCGACGACGGGGCATGGCGGACGCTCGCGACGGACCTGGCCGCCGGGGACAGCATGACGACCCATGCCGCCGACGCCGACG
>JAFARM010000270.1 GCA_019245455.1 Sphingomonadaceae bacterium
CGCACCTGCGGCCCGGCGATGAGGTAATAGTCGATCGGTCCGTCGTTCGCGCCGATGGCCAGCGTGTCGGCCTCGCGCCGGCCGAAGTCGAAGAAGGCGCGCCACGTATTGTCGAGGAACAGGCCCCAGCTGCCCCCCTCCCCGCCGACGCCGATGACGAAGGGGATCGACTTGTAGATCGGGTCGGTGCCGGCCGAGAACCCGCCCTCGTCGGTGTTCCAGTCGACGAAGCTGTTGCCGCGCCGGTCGATGCTGCCGCCGGTCTTGTCGCCGAGACCGACGTAATGCTCGGCAATGGGCATGGCCTTCCTGAGGGTGAAGGCGCGGCCGTCGAAGCTGACCGGCGCGGCGTCGGCGACGATGACGTGCCCGGCGCGGTCGGTCAGCGTCAGCTTGAGCGTGTCGGGGTCGAGGTGGAGCGCGACGGCGCCCGTCGTGAAGCCGTCGGCAGTCGGGGAGACGGCGACCGACCGCGCCCGCGCCTCGGGCAGCACCGCCCAGCTCGCGTCCTCGGGCAGCGCGCCATCGCGGCCGATGCGGACGCGAAGGACGGTGTCGGTCAGCGCCGTCACGGTCATGACGGTCGCGCCGCGGTGGGCGGTGACGCCGCCGGGCGCATGGTCGAGGCCGGCGGCAGCGGCGGGCGCGGCGATGAGCAGGGCAGCGAGCAGGATCAGGCGCAAGGCGAAAGGCTCCTCGGGCGAAAGCGGCGGCGTATGTGCCACGCCGCGGCGGCGGTGGCGAGCCTTGGTGCGGGGGCGGCGCGACGGGTGGCCGATGGAGCATCTCCACGCGCACCGCCGCCCATCACGCCTACCGCCGCTCATCACGCCCACCGCCGCTCATCACGCCCACCTCCGCTCATCACGCCCACCTCCGCTCATGCTGAGCCTGTCGAAGCACGCTCGAACGGCCGAGCGTGCTTCGACAGGCTCAGCATGAGCGGCGGTGGTGAAGCGCGAGCGAGGTTCTGTGTAGCGCGGCTCCCTCTACCCTTCGGCAAGTTTGTGCCTCCATTTGCGGATCGCCGTCTGAGCTTGACGGTCATCGCGGCGCAGGCCGGGCCCCATGATCTCGAACCTTTGAGGTCATGGGTCCCGGCCTTCGCCGGGATGACAGTGGGGTGACCACCGCCAAACCAGAACCGTCATCCCCGCGGAAGCGGGGACCCATCTCCCGGCCTCAGGAGATGGGTCCCCGCTTTCGCGGGGATGACGGTGGGGGGGGCGGAGGTCCGTCGTCGAAGCCCGACTGCCGGCCAAGCGGAACCATCATCCGAGTGGCTCTGCCAAGCCGCGGCGCGCTATACGGCGACGGATGCCGTCCGTCCCCGAATACACCCGCGTCGACCGCGCCCGCTTCGAGGGCGAGATCGTGCCCGCCGGCCGACCGGCGGTGCTGCGCGGGCTGGTCGCCGACTGGCCGCTCGTCGCCGAGGCGCGGGCCGGGCGGCTGGCCGCCGTCCTCAAGGCCGGAGCGAGCGACGCCGCCGGACAGGTGTGGCTCGGCCGGCACGCGATCGGCGGGGCGTTCGGCTTCACCGACGACCTCGCGGCCTACAACCACGAGCGCCGCAACGCGCCGCTTGCCGCCATCGTCGACCTGATCGAGAGCCAGCGCGGCGCACCGGAACCCTGGGCGATCTACGCCGGCGCGCTGCCGGTCGATCGCCACGTGCCGGGGTTCCGCGCGAGCCATCCGATGCCGCTGCTCGCGCCCGACCGCGAGGCGCTCGTGTCGCTGTGGCTCGGCAACGCCACGCGGACGGCGGTGCACTGGGACCTGCCGCAGAACCTCGCCTGCGTCGTCGCGGGGAAGCGCACCTTCACCCTGTTCGGAATCGAGCAGGTGGCGAACCTGTACGTCGGCCCGCTCGACCGGACGCTCGCCGGGCAGCCGTCGAGCCTCGTCGACCTCGCCGCGCCCGATCTGGCGAAGTACCCGCGCTTCGCCGACGCACTCGCCGCCGCCGAGGTCGCCGAGCTGGAGCCCGGCGACGCGCTCTATTTGCCGAGCCTGTGGTGGCACGGCGTCGAGAGCCACGCCGAGCTGGGCGCGATGGTCAACTTCTGGTGGCGCGACGGAGCGGCGCAGGTTTCCCCGCTGCTGGCGCTGCTGCACGCGGTGATGACGACCGCCGACCTGCCGCCGGCCGAGCGGGCGCGCTGGCGGGTACTGTTCGACCATTATCTGTGGGACGGCGAGGCGGCGACGCACCTGCCGGCCGGCGCGGCAGGCGGGGTGCTGACCGACCGCAGCGAGGCGACGCTCGCACCGCTGCGGGCAAGGCTGGCGGCGTCCCTGAAGTAGCGAGCATCGCCCCCCCAGAGCTCTCTCCGTCATCCCCGCGAAAGCGGGGACCCATCTCCCGAAGCTCGAAAACTGCGACGTGCAGGGTCGCCGCGCGGCAGGCCGCAGGAGATGGGTCTCCGCTTTCGCGGGGATGACAGGTGCGGGATGGGGAACGCCAACACAGCCGAGTGTCATCCCGGCGGAGGCCGGGACCTATGATCTCAGAGGTTCGAGTTCATGGGTCCCGGCCTTCGCCGGGATGACAGCATCTTGCTACCCTCGCCGCCGCCTCCCGCGCGCCTACAGCCACACCGCCGCCGCCCAGCCCAGCGCCGCCCCGAGCCCGACCAGCGGCAGCGCCGTCCAGCCCACCGGCACCCGCGCCCGGACCTTGACCTCCTTCTCCTCGGTCAGCTCGGGGAGCGGCAGGCCCGGCGGCGCGGCGCCTTCGACGGGGACCTTGGCGATCAGCTGGCGGAACACGCGCGGCAGCGCCGACAGCGCCCGCGCGCCGAGCACCAGCGCGTCCGCGCCGCGCGACAGCGGCCCGAGCTCGCCGGCGATCCACTCCTTCACGAAGGGCTCGGCGACCTCCCACATATTGACGTCGGGGTCGAGCGTCAGCGCCACGCCCTCGACCATGACCATCGTCTTCTGGAGGAGCAGCAGGTGCGGCTGCACCGCCATGTCGAAGCTGCGCGTGATGGCGAAGAGCCCGTCGAGCAGGTTGGCGATCGAGATGTCGCGCGCCGCCAGCCCCCGGATCGGCTCGCCGACCGCCCGCAGTGCCGTGGCGAATTCGCCGATGTCGTGGTGGGCGGGGACGTACCCCGCCTCGAAGTGGATCTCCGCTACCCGGCGGTAGTTGCCGACGAGCAGGCCGTAGAGGATCTCCGCCAGGTACACCCGCGCGCGACGGTCGAGGCGGCCCATGATGCCGAAGTCGATGACGCCGATCTTCGCCCGCCCGCCCTCGCCGGGGACGACGAACAGGTTCCCCTGGTGCAGGTCGGCGTGGAAGAAGCCTTCCGCGATCGCCTGCCGCAGGAAGCTCCGGACCATCGTCGCGGCGAGCGCGCGGCGGTCGAGCGGCAGGGCGTCGATCGCGGCACGGTCGCTCAATTTGACGCCGTCGATCCAGTCGATCGTCAGCACCCGCCGCCCCGTCCGTGCCCAGTCGACGGCGGGGACGACGAAGTCGGGCTCGGCGACGAGGGCAGCCTTCAGCTCCGACGCCGACGCCGCCTCGCGCCGCAGGTCGAGCTCGGCCAGCGTCCACGCCTTGAACAGGGCGATGACCGCGCGCGGGCGGAGGCGCGCGAACTCGCCGCCCTGCCGCTCGAGGCGGGCTGCGGCCCATTCATAGGTGTCGATGGCACGGGCGAAGTCGCCCTCGATGTCGGGGCGCAGCACCTTGACCGCGACCGTCCGCCCGTCGCTGGTGACGCCGCGGTGGACCTGGGCGATCGACGCCGCGCCGACCGCTTGTGGGTCAATCGAGGCGAACAGGCTCTGCCACGGCGCGCCGAAGGTCGCGTCGAGCGCCGGTTCGATCCGGGCGAAGGGCACGGGCGGCAGCGCGTCCTGCAGCCGGGCGAGGTCGGCGGCCGCGGCCATGCCGATGAAGTCGGGCCGCGTCGCCAGCGCCTGGCCGAGCTTGACCGCCGCCGGCCCGAGCTTCTCGAGCGCCCCGGCATAGTCGGGGACCTTCGGCGCGAAGGTGCCGAGCCGCGCCAGCCACGCCAGCCGGCGCAGCCCCGGCGGCGCGGCGGGGCTCGCCTCGATGCCGCGCAGCGCCCCGTGCGCGCCCAGCGTCCGTCCCCACCGGAGCAGCCGCCCGACGTGGACGATCGCCGCCGTCACGCCTTCCAGCCGCTGTGGATCGCGACGAGCCCGCCGAGGATCGGGCGCACGCTGACCTGCTTGAAGCCGGCGGTGGCGATCATCGCCTTGAACTCGGTCATGGGGGGGAAGCGGCGGATGCTCTCGACCAGATAGCGGTACGCCTCCTCGTCGCGCGCCACGACCTTGCCGATGCGCGGCACGACGCGGTGCGAGTATTCGTCGTACAGCCGCGCGACGCCCGGCCACTCCATCGTCGAGAACTCGAGGCAGAAGAAGCGGCCGCCGAACTTCAGCACGCGGTGCGCCTCGCGCAGCGCGGCGGGGATGTCGGTGACGGTCCGGATGCCGAAGGCGATGGTGTAGGCGTCGAAACTGGCGTCGGCGAAGGTCAGGACTTCCGCGTTCTGCTCGGACCAGGTCAGGCCGTCGATGCCGCGCTTCTCCGCCCGCTGCCGCCCGACGCCGAGCATCGCCGGGTTGATATCGGCGACCGTCACGCTCGCCCCCGCCCTGGCCAGGCGGAAGGCGATGTCGCCGGTGCCCCCGGCCATGTCGAGGATGGCCTCGCCGGCGCGCGGGCGCACCATGCGGACGAACGCGTCCTTCCAGCCGCGGTGGAGGCCGCCGCTCATCAGGTCGTTCATCAGGTCGTAGCGCCGGGCGACGCGCTCGAAGACGCTCGTCACGCGGCGCGTCTTTTCGTCCGGAGTGACCTCCTGGAAGCCGTAGCTGACCGTCTGCGTCGGGGGTTCGCTCATGGGCCGCTCCCTAGCCCAAGGCTTGGCAGCGCGGCAAACGCGCCATATGCCGCGTGGGGATGCCCGAGCTTCCCGAAGTCGAGACCGTCGTCCGCGGGCTTCGCCCCGTGCTCGTCGGGCGGCGGTTCGCGCGGGTCGAGCTGCACCGCGAGGGCCTGCGCTTCCCCTTCCCCGCCGGGCTCGGGCAGCGGCTGACGGGGGCGGCGGTGACGGGCGTCGAGCGGCGCGCCAAATTCGGGCTCGTCGCCACCGACCGCGGCGACACGATGGTCTTCCATTTGGGCATGAGCGGGCGGATGCGGCTCGATCCGCCGGACCGGGGCAAGCACGACCACGCCGTGTTCACGCTCGACGACGGCCATGTCGTCGCGTTCAACGACGCGCGGCGCTTCGGCAGCCTCGACCTGGTGGCGACCGACGCGCTGGCGAGCTACCCGCCGCTCGTGCCGCTCGGCGTCGAGCCGCTCGGCCCCGACTTGACGCCGGCGTATCTCGCCATGCGCTTCGCCGGGCGGACGGTGCCGGTCAAGCCGCTGCTCCTCGACCAGCGCATCGTCGCCGGCTTGGGCAACATCTACGCCTGCGAGGCGCTGTTCCTCGCCCGCATCGACCCGCGGCGGGCGGCGGGCAGCGTGTCGCGCGCGAAGCTCGAGCGGCTGGTGCCGGCGATCCGCGCGACGCTCGAGGCGTCGATCGCCGCCGGCGGCTCCTCGCTCCGCGACCATGCCCAGGTCGACGGCACGCTCGGCTATTTCGCGCACTCGTTCCGCGTCTATGGCCGCGAGGGCCTGCCCTGCCCCGCCGGCCGCGGCACGGTGCGCCGAATCGTCCAGGGCGGACGGTCGACTTTCTTTTGCCCGGCGGTCCAGCGTTAGGACCGCCTTGACCCGCCGGCCGGCGCGAGGTAACAGCCGCGCCTTCGCCGGGATGGAGGCCCATCCACGGCCCACCGACCGTGACGATTGCCGAGGACCGAATGGCGAATACCCCGCAGGCTGAAAAGCGCATCCGGCGCAACGACCGCCGCGCCGCGATCAACAAGGCGCGCGTCAGCCGCATCCGCACGTTCGTCAAGAAGGTCGAATCGGCGATCGACGGCGGCACCGCCGAGGCGGCGCAGGCCGCGCTTGCCGCCGCCCAGCCCGAGCTGATGCGCGGCGTCGCCAAGGGCGTGCTCCACAAGAACACGGTCGCGCGCAAGATGTCGCGGCTGGCGAAGCGGGTGAAGGCGCTCGCATAAAGCTTAACGTCACAACCGTCATGTGACAACGAAGCCGTCCGAGTCGGGCGGCTTTCGTGTCTTTGCGGTCAACGACTTGGCCTGCACCCTGCGACTCGACCGTCACGCAAGCGTCACTAATCAGTCATGGAAAATCAGTCATTTGGCCATGTAGCGGCGGTTTTGGCGGGTTTGCGTGTCAACGGCTTTATTTAGATTCGCGCAAAGTTTCGCCCCTTGATCCCCCCGTTTGGCGGTGGTTAGTGACCCCCACGACGGCAGCGATGCCGTCAGGGGACGACGGAAAACACGGGTTCGATTCGCTTGCCGACGCGCCGGAAAAACGGCGCGCGGCGATGGGTGGAGACGTGTCGGCGGGGCCGGCGTCCGGTCAACGCGGGGAGGCAGCACAAGCGACATGGCGAGCATCTGGTCCGGTCCAGCCGCGACCCCGGCGTCGACGACGATCGACGCGATGTGGGAGACG
>JAFARM010000357.1 GCA_019245455.1 Sphingomonadaceae bacterium
CCAGCGCGGGGATCAGCCACCGCGCGCGCCGGCTCCGCGCCGCCGGCCCGGCAGCGGGCGGGGGCGGCGGTTCCGGCAGCGGCTCCGCCGGCCCTGGTTCGGCCTGCCGCAGGCGATAGCCGGTTCGCGCGACCGTCTCGACGCGGAACGCATCGCCGCTCGCCGCCGCGACGCGCCGCACCTTGCCGATGACGCGATTGACGGCATCGTCGCCGACGATGCGGCCGCCCCAGCACCGGGCGACCAGCTCGTCGCGCGACACCACCCGACCGCCAGCCTCGGCGAGCGCGACGAGAACCTGCATGACCTTGGGCTCGATCATCGTCGTGCCGTCCGGACCGACGACCTCGCGCGACGACGGCCTGACCTCGATCCTGCCGAGAGCGAAGTCGGGGCAGCGGACGAGGTCGATCATCGCGCGGCCGTAGGTCGGCAAAAAGTCGGCAAAAAGTCGTCGCGCCTGCCTTTCGGCCGTGCCGCGGCGAGGGCACCCAAGCGGCGCGGGCACCCCTGCCCGGTGCAACGGAGTAGCAATCGTGAGGACCCGGACATCCCTGATTCCCGTGTTCGCTGCCGCGATCATTATGGCGACGCCGGCGCTCGCTGGCACGCGTTCGTTCGACGCCGTCTTCCGCAACACCAACCCGCCCGCGGCACCCGGCGGGCGGTGCGCCGCGCTGACGGTCAGCATCGCCAATCTGAACAGCGCGCTGTACGCGACCGGCACGTCGAACCTCGGCGACTTCACCTCGACGCAGAGCCATTGTCTCAACGCCGGCCCGCCGATCGCCGTCGGCGCCCCCGACACGCCCTATTATGATGGGCGCTTCACCTACAGCTTCGCCAACGGGTCGACACTGAGCGGGACGTACACCGGCCTGCTGACGAACGCGGGCAGGGTTGGCGTCATCGACAATGCCCAGAACTTCGTCGTCACCGGCGGCAGCGGCCTGTTCGCCCACGCCCGCGGCGCGTTTTCGGGCACCGGCACGATCCGCTTCGCCGGTGGCCCGCCGGCGGCCGAGCTGACGATCCGCAATGCCACCGTCGCCGTTCCCGAGCCGGCGACCTGGGGCCTGATGATCGCCGGCTTCGCCACCGTCGGCGCGGTGGCGCGGGCGAGGCGCGTGGGCGGGGTAGCCGTGGCGGCGTAGAACGTGCCGCCGCTGGCGGTGATCGGGGTGCCGCGCGCACGGCGTGTGCGCGGCAGCGACTCAATAGGTCGCGACCGCATGGATCGCCACCCCGATCAGGCCGCCGATCACCGTGCCGTTAATGCGGATGTACTGCAGGTCGCGCCCGACCGCCGCCTCCAGCCGTCCGGTGACCGTCCGCGCGTCCCAGCGGCGGACGGTATCGCTGACCAGGCGGACGATGCTGGTGCCGTAGGTCGCGACCGCGCTGACCACCGCGCGGCGCGCCAGCGTGTCGAGCGCGTCGGCGAGCGCCGGGTTGGCGGCGATCACCTGGCCGAGTTCGGCGGCGAAGCGCGAGGTGGTGGCGGCGCGGCCGGGCGTCTCTTCGGCGAGCACGGCCTTGATCGTGTCCCACAGGCTCGCAAAGAGCCCGGCGGTGGCGGGCGAGTCGATCAGCTCGAGCTTGGCCGCCTCGAAGCGTTGCGCGGCGCTGCTCGCCGGGTCCTGCAGCCGCGCGGCAAGGCCCTCGAGCCAGGCGGTGATCGCCTGCCGGTCGGGGTGCTCGCGGCCGAGGCCGGCGACCGAGCCGCCGGCCGGCACCGGCAGCGCCCCCCGCGCGTCGAGCGCGGCGGCACGGGCGCGAAAGTCGGCCATCACCTCCTGCCGGTCGCGCCGGGCGCGTGCCGTCGCCGCCTCCGACATCGCCCGCAGGCGGCCGCGCACCGCGTCGATGATGCCGCCGGCGATCTTCTCGTCGACGAACGCCGGCACCCACTTGCCCGACCGCTCGGCGACGGCGGCGTGGATGTCGCCCTCGTGCGCGTCGAGCAGGTCGAGCCCCGCGACGACGGCGCGTTCGACCAGCGCCTCGTGCCGCCCGTCGGCGACAAGGCTGGCGAGCAGGCGCCCCGCCATCGGGGCCACCGCCGTGTTGCGCAGCTGATCGGTGACGGTGACGGCGAGCAGCTGCGCCACCACCGCGTCGTCGAGCGCAGCGAGAAAGCGGACGACCAGTCCGGCGAGCGCGCGGCGCAGGCGGCCGCTGCCCTCCCCGCGTGGCGCGCTCAGCCAGGCGGCGAGCATGGCGGCGGGGTGGAACGCCTCCAGCCGCCGCGCCATCACCGCGGGGGTGAGGAAATTGTCCTTGAGGAAGGCGGCGAGCGCGTCGCCGATACGGTCCTTGTTCTCCGGCACGATCGCCGTGTGCGGGATCGGCAGGCCGAGCGGCCGGCGGAACAGCGCCGTCACCGCGAACCAGTCGGCAAGCCCGCCGACCAGCGACGCCTCGGCGAAGGCGCGAAGATAGCCGCGTCCCAAGAAGTCGGGGCCGAACGTCGCGCCGACGAACACCGCCGCCATGGCAACGAGCAGCAGCGTCGCCATCAGGCGCATCCGATGGAAGGGGGTCGCGGGCAGCGCGAACGGCGTGAAGGCCATTCGCGCGGAACTCATTCGGCGGGCTGCGGTGCCGCCCCCGTCCCCATTTCGGCCTTGTTGAAGGCGCGGCCGACCCGCCGCCCGAGCCACTTCTCGATGTCGTCGGCAAGGGTGAAGCCGGCGGGCACGATGATCAGCGTCAGGATCGTCGACAGGGTGATGCCGCCGATGACGGCGACGCCCATCGGCTGCCGCCACGACCCGTCGCCGCCGATCGACAGCGATACCGGCAGCATCCCGGCGATCATGGCGACCGAGGTCATCACGATCGGCTGCGCCCGCTTGCGCCCGGCGTCGAGGATCGCCTCGATCCGGTCGACCCCGGCGCGCATTTCCTCGATGGCGAAGTCGATCAAGAGGATCGAGTTCTTGGCGACGATGCCGAACAGCATCAGGATGCCGATGCACACCGGCATCGAGAACGCCATGCCGGTCGCCAGCAACGCCAGCACCGCGCCCAGCGGCGCCAGCGCCAGCGACGCCATGTTGACGAACGGCGGCAGCACGCGGCGGTAGAGCAGCACCAGCACGGCGAAGACGAGCAGGATGCCGGCGACGAGCGCGTAGACGAAGTTGAGGAATAGCTCGCCGATCCACTCCTCGTCGCCGACCGCGACCTGATGGACGCCGGTCGGCAGGTTCTTGAACTCGGGCAGGGCGTGGATCGCCCGCTGAATGTCGCCGCTCTGCGCGCCCTTGACGAGATCGGCGACCATGACGATGCGCCGCCCCTGGTTGTAGCGGCGGATCTTGACCGGCCCCTCGCCGAAGTCGACGTCGGCCAGCACCTTCAGCGGCACCGACGGCCCGGTCAGCTGCGCCAGGTTGGTCGGGACGGGCAGGTCGCGGATCGTCTCGATGTCGCCGCGCGCGGTGTCGGGCAGCTGGACGCGGATCGGGATTTGGCGGTCGCTCAGCGAGAACTTGGCGAGGTTCTGCGGCACGTCGCCGATCGTCGCCAGGCGGATGGTCTGGCTCAACGCCTGCACCGACACGCCCATCTGCGCGGCAATGTCGAAGTGCGGCTTGATGACGATCTCCGGCCGCTGCAGGTCGGCGTCGACGTGCGGGTCGCGCAGGCCAGGAACGCGCTTCATCCCCGCGATCAGCTTTTCCGCCGCGCTGTGCAGCGTCTGCGGATCGTCGCCGACCAGCATGACGTTGATGTCGTGCCCGCCAAAGCCGCCGGTCTGCGACTGGAAGTTGGCGCGCGCGTCGGGCAGCTGGCGCAGCAGCGGCGCGGCGTCGTGTTCGAAGTCGACCGTCGACAGCGTCCGTTCCGCCCGCGGCTTCAACGACAGCTGGATGTTGGCGAAGCGGATCTCGTCGTCGCCGCCGATGTTCTCCAGCGTCGATTCGACCTCGGGACGCTGCCGCAGCAGCGCCGTCGCCTGGTCGGTGACGCGCTCGACATCGGCGAGGCGGACGCCCGGCGCCATCTCGATCTGGACGCTCGACTGGCCGGTGTCGATCGGCGGCTGGAAGGCGACCGGCAGCTGCATCCCAAGAACGATGGTCAGCGCGAAGGCGGCGACGCCGCAACCGACGGTCGTCCAGCGGTGACGGATCGACCAGCGCAGGAAGTCGATGTAGCGCCGCATCACCGGCCCCGACGCGTGCGGCTTCTGCCCGTGCGGCCGCAGGAAATAGGCGGCGCACAGCGGCGTGATGAGGCGGGCGACGAGCAGGCTCATCAGGACCGAGATGACGACCGTCAGGCCGAACTGCTTGAAGAACTGGCCGGAAATGCCCGGCATCAGCGCCACGGGCAGGAACACCGCGACGATCGCAAAGGTGGTGGCGACGACCGCCAGGCCGATCTCGTCGGCGGCGTCCATCGATGCCCGCCACGCGGTCTTGCCCATGCGCATATGGCGGACGATGTTCTCGATCTCGACGATCGCGTCGTCGACCAGGATTCCGGCGACGAGGCTCAGCGCGAGCAGGCTGATGCCATTGAGCGTGAAGCCGAGCGCGTCCATGAAGAAGAACGCCGGGATGCACGACAGCGGGATCGCGATCGCCGAAATCAGCGTCGCCCGCCAGTCGCGCAGGAAGAAGAAGACGACGACCACCGCCAGGAACGCGCCTTCGAACAACGAGCGGATCGACGAGCGATACTGTTCGCGCGTGTGCTTGACGTTGTCGTTGGTCAGCTCGATGTGGACCTTGGGGTTCTCGTCGCTGATCTTCTTCAGCTCGGCCGTGACCTTGTCCATCGTCTGGACTTCGGAGCTGCCTTTGGCCTTGCGGACGTCGAACGAGGCGACCTCGCGGCCGTTGTACTTGACGATGCGGCGCTGCTCGGCGCTGCCGTCGCGGACGGTGGCGATGTCGCCCAGCCGGACGACGCGGTTGGCCGAGATCGGGATCTGGGTCTCGGCGAGCGACGCGGCGGTCTGCGCCCCGCCGAGCACGCGGACCGACTGCTCGGCCCCGGCGATCTGCGTCCGGCCCCCGGTCGCGTCGATGTTGAGCGCGCGGATCGTGCCGTTGATCTGCGCCGCGGTGACGCCGTACGCCTGCAGCTTGACGGGGTCGAGGTCGACGTTGATCTCGCGGTCGACGCCGCCATAGGCCTGGACCGCGCCGACGCCGGGGATCGACACCAGCCGCTTGGTGATGACGTTGTTGACGAACCACGTCAGCTGCTCGAGCGTCATGTCGGTCGTCGTCACCGCATAGCTGCCGAGCGCATTGTCGAAGTCCTGGCGCGACACCACCGGCTCGAGGATGCCGTCAGGCAGTTCGGAGCGGACCTTCGACACCGCGTCGCGGACGTCGTTCACCGCGCGGTCGGTCGGCGTACCGATGGCGAACTCGATGTTCGTCCCCGACACGCCCTCGACGGCGTAGGAGGTGATGTGCTCGACGCCGTTGACCGAGGCGACCGCGCCTTCGATCTTCTGCGTGATCTGCTTCTCCATCTCGACCGGTGCCGCGCCCGGCTGGCTGACG
Organism: Sphingomonadaceae bacterium; assembly: GCA_019245455.1. Taxonomy (GTDB): domain Bacteria; phylum Pseudomonadota; class Alphaproteobacteria; order Sphingomonadales; family Sphingomonadaceae; genus Polymorphobacter_B. The sequence continues at coordinate 5,532 of JAFARM010000357.1, forward strand.
GTGACCGACACCAGGGGGAAGCTGATGTCCGGGTTGTCGTTGATCGCCATGCGGTTGAAGCTGACGATGCCCAGGAACGACAGGACGAGGAACAGGACGATCGGAAAGGTCGGGTTCCGAATTGCCCAGCTGGAGATGTTGCGCATGGCTCAGCCCGCCTTCGTCACGACCGGCTTGATCGTCTCGCCCGGCGCCAGGAACGCCCCGGCGCTGAGCACGACCCGCTCGCCCCCCGACAGGCCGGCGGCGATGCTCATGCCGCTTGCCGAAACCGACCCGACCTTGACCGGCCGGCGGACGATCTTGTCGTCGGCGCCAACGACATAGACATAGCTGCCGGCATCGTCGACCATCACCGCCGACTGCGGCAGCACGGGCCGCGTCGCCGCGCCGGCGGCGATCGTCGCGTTGGCGAACGCACCCACCCGCAGCCCCGGCGCATAGTCGAGGGTGATCCGCGCCACCCCCTGCCGGCTGTTGAGGTCGATGACCGGATCGAGCAGCCAGATGCGGCCGTGGAACTCGTCGTTCGACCCGATCGGGCGCACCGTCGCCGGCAGCCCGGCCTTGAGGTTGGCCATGTCCTGCTCGGCGACGAGCGCGCGCATCTCGAGCGTGCCGCCCTCGGCGATGCGGAACAGGTTGTTCGCCCCCGCCCCGACGACCTGCCCGGTTTCGACGTTGCGCGCCAGCACCAGCCCGGCGGTCGGTGCGCGGACGTCGAGCCGCGCCAGGCGGGCGCGCATCTCGCCCAGCTGCGCCTCGGCCAGCGCGACCTTGGCGTTCATGCCGTCGCGCGTCGCCGTCTTGGTGTCGATGTCGGCCTTGGAGATGAAGCCCTTGTCGACCAGCTTCGCCGCGCGGTCGAGGTTCGACTGGGCGAGCGCGGCGTCGGCCCTGGCCGAGCGGATCGCCGCCTGCATCTGCGCCACCTGCTGCGTCTGCACCGACGCGTCGATGCGCGCGAGCACCTGCCCCTTGGCTACAGACTGCCCGGCGTCGACGAGAACCGCGGTCACCAGCCCGCCCTCTCCGTTCACGCCGACCGCCGAGTCGCGCTTGGCGGCGATGCTTCCGTTGGCGGTGATATCCGCAGCAACGAGACGCGTGCCGGGCACGACGAC
>JAFARM010000003.1 GCA_019245455.1 Sphingomonadaceae bacterium
AGCCCCATGGGTGCGAGGAGATGGCCGATGCCGATCGGATCGGCGGGGAACATCTCGCCGAGCAGCGTGACGGTGGGCAGGCCCGTGCGCGGGGCGGCGGGGGCGGCCACGGGGCCGGCCTCGGCCTCGGCGCGCGCGTAGGCGAGCATCGCGCCGGCGAGCACGTCCTTGGCCTCGGCGTGGGTCGGGATGCCGAAGCCCGGCACGTCGATGCCGATGATGCGGACGCCGTTGATTTCTTTGGGCAATAGCTGTAGCGGCACCCCGCTCGCAGTCGGCACGCACAGGTTGGTGACGACGATGCTGTCGTAAAGCGCCGGGTCGGCGAGATCGTGGACCGCGTCGCGGATGTCCTCGAACAGCTTGCCGGTGACCAGCGTCTCGGAATTGAACGGGACGTAGCCGACGCTGCGCCGCGCGCCGTAGAAATGGCTGGTGAAGGTCAGGCCGTAGACGCAGCAAGCGCTGCCCGACAGCACCGTCGCCGTGCGCCGCATCCTAAGGCCCACGCGCAAGCTGCCGAAAGCCGGGCACATCGACTGCGGCTGGTCGGGCGGCCCGCGCGGGTAGTCGGCGGCGTAGCGGTCGAGCACGTCCGACTTGCCCGCGCTCCGCGCCGCGGCCGCGAGCGTTCCGCCCGACGAGCAGCCACCTTCCGGCACCGGGGCGGCGGGATCAGACCGCATCGTAGATCACTTCGAGGCTGACCCGCGGCACATAGTCGACGCCACGCATCGCCGCCTGGGTCGCCGGCACCAGCGTGACGTTGCCGCCGGTGTCCTCGGGGCTGAACAGGTCGAGCAGCCCCTCGCCCGACAGCGGCTTCGGCCGGACCGGTGGGGCTTCGGCGACGTTCAACGCCAGTTCCTCGAACAACGGCCCCCACTGACCGTCGGGCGTACCGATGATCTGGTAGTTCGCGCTCTTCTTGCGGATGTCCTCGTTGGCGGGAATCGAGATCAGGACCGGGATCCCGACAGCATCGGCGAAGGCCTGTGCTTCGCCGCTGCCGTCGTCCTTGTTGATGAGAATGCCGGCAACGCCGACATTGCCGCCCATCTTGCGGAAATACTCGACTGCCTTGCAGACGTTGTTGGCGACGTAGAGCGACTGCAAGTCGTTACTGCCGACGACGATGACCTTCTGGCACATATCGCGGGCGATCGGCAGGCCGAAGCCGCCGCAGACCACGTCGCCGAGGAAATCAAGCAGGACGTAATCGAAGCCCCAGTCGTGGAACCCGAGTTTTTCAAGCAGTTCGAAACCGTGGATGATGCCGCGGCCGCCGCAGCCGCGGCCGACCTCGGGGCCGCCGAGCTCCATCGCAAAGACGCCGTCGCGCATGAAGCAGACGTCCTCGATGCGCACTTCCTCGCCGGCGAGCTTCTTCTTGGCGCTGGTCTCGATGATCGTCGGGCAGTTCTTGCCGCCGAACAGCAGGCTCGTCGTGTCGCTCTTGGGGTCGCAGCCGATCAGCAGCACGCGCTTGCCCTGCTGCGCCAGCATATACGACAGGTTGGCGAGCGCGAACGACTTGCCGCTGCCGCCCTTGCCGTAGATGGCGATGATCTGCGTTTCCTTGGTGACGCCGCTCGCCACCGGGTCCGGCTCGACCGCCGCTTCGGCGCGGAGGTCACGATCGAGGAGGTCGAGACTCATGCGACGTCGCTCCAGTCGAGGACCATCTTCAGGCAGGCGGGGTCGCCGAAGGCGGTGGCATAGGCGTCGTTCGCCGCCTCGGCGCGCGTGCGGTGCGTGACCAGTTCCGTAAGCAAATCGCGGATGCGGGTGGTCACGGCGGCAACGGCGGCGAGGTCGGCCGGCCTGAACTCGGCGGCGATGCGGATCGTCGCCTCGCGCATGAAGGCCGGCGGAAAGGCGAAGCCGAGCCGGTCGTAGAAGCCGGCGAGCACGATCTCGCCTTGGCGAGCGAGGCGCGGGATCAGCGTGTCGAGCAGGTCGGTGCCGCTGACGTCGACGATGACGCCATAGTCGCGGCGGTCATCGCTGGCGGCATCGGTTACGGCATAGCCGCGCGCGCCGTCCGCCCGCGCGCGGTCGGTCTCCCACACGACGGGCGCCGGGTTGCCGAGGGCGATGGTCAGCCGCGCCAGCAGCCGGCCCAGCACACCGTGGCCGACGATCAGGTCGGGCGCGCGCTGACCGGCAAGGGCGTGGTGCGCCGTCGCGGCGAGCGCCAGCAGCGGCGCATCGGCCCCGAGCGCCGGGTCGATGGCAAAGGCGCGCGCCGCCGGCAGGATCACGGTCCGCGCCGCGCCGCCGAACAGCCCGCGGGCGTCGGTGTAGCAACTGGCCCCGGGGACGAACACCGTCGCGCCGACCATCGCCTCGGCCCCTGCCCCGGCGTCGATCACCCGCCCGACGGATTCGTATCCGGGGACGAGCGGATAGCCCATGCCGGGAAAGGCCGGCATCGTGCCGCGGTAGAGCATCCGTTCCGTACCCGTGGAGATGCCGCTGTGGTCGACGCGCACGACGACATCGCCGTCGGCGAGCGGGCGCAGGCCGAGGCGGCGAAGCGAAAGCCGCTCCGGCACCTCCAGGACCACCGCTGTCGTTTCCATCGACCGACCCCATCGCGGCACGCCGGCCGCTGACTGTCAGGACAAACTGACAGTTCTAAGGTGTCAGTCTAGGTTGACGCGTTGCCCTGTCAACTAGCTTTTGTTGCAGCGAGAACCCGGACAAGCGCCGGGATTGCCGTCCGATGCTCGCGGACGCGCACGAAGCCCGCGTCCATGAGGAGAAAACGCAGCCGGGCGGCGGAGCGCGGCTCCCCCCGGCCCATCGCCCAGAGGTAAAGCCCGAAGTAAGCGTCGCCGATCGGCTCGGCCCCCGGCGTCTCCGCCATCGGTTCGGCGAGCAGCAACGTGCCGCCCGGCGGCAGGGCGGCATGGACGCGGGCGAGCAGCGCGGCGACGACGGCGTCCTCATGGTCGTGGACGACGCGGATCAGGCTGACGAGGTCGTGGCCGGCGGGCAGCGGATCGGTGGTGAAGCTGCCGCCGGTACGGGCGAGGCGCGGGTCGGCGATGTGGGCGACGACCGCGGGCAGGTCGAACACCGTTGCCGCCAGCCGCGGGGCGCGGTCGAGGGCGGCGGCGGCGAACACCCCCTGGCCGCCGCCGATGTCGAGCAGCCGGCCGTGGCGGCGGATGTCGTAGGCGTCGAGGACGGCGGCAGCGATCCCCGGCTGCGACGCCGCCATCAGCGCCGAATACGCGGCGACTGCGCCGGCCGCGTCGGGGTTGCCGCGTGCGGCATCGGCCGCGTCATAGGCCCAGTACGAAGCAAGGCTGCCGCCCCGCTCGCGCAGTCGCGCCACAGGGTCGGCGAGGTCGGCATAGAGGATGCGGTGGTGGGCGATCATCTCGGCGACGCCGGGGTTGCCGATCAGCGCCGCGCCGTCCGCCCCGAGCGCCCATCGCTCGTCCGGCCCCGGCAGCCGTTCGGCGAGGCCGAGCGCGGCGGCGGCCTTGACCAGCCGCGCGGCCCCCGCCGGCGGCAGGCCGGAGTGCGCCGCCACTTCGGCCACGGTCCGCGCCCCGGCTTGGAGGAACGGCAGCAGCCGCGTCTCGATCGCCGCGGCGGCGACCTGCGAGTAGACGAAGCCGGCGACGGTATCGAACAGCCGTCCGGCGCGCCGCCGCGCCACCGGCCGCGTCAGGGGAAAGCGCGCCGCCCAGCGCTGGAAGCCGGGGTCGGCGAGCCGCGCGTTGCGCCACCCGATCCACCGCTCGCGCCAAGCTGCCATGGGAGGGGTGTGCGGGGCGGGGGCGCGGGCGGTCAAGGAGTTCCTGCCGGGCGTCCAAGTTCCTCCCCGGCACGGGGAGGAACTTGGACGCCGTTTTTGGGAGGAGCCTGGCCG
>JAFARM010000023.1 GCA_019245455.1 Sphingomonadaceae bacterium
GAAGGCACCGTAGTCGGTGATATTCTTGACGACGCCGTCGACGATCTGGCCCTCGTGCAGGCTCTGGATCAGGCCGGTGCGGGCCTCGGCGCGGGTTTCCTCGAGGATCGAGCGGCGCGAGACGACGATGTTGCCGCGCTTCCTATCCATCTTCAGGATGACGAACGGCTGCGGGATGTTCATCAGCGGGGTGACGTCGCGGACCGGGCGGATGTCGACCTGGCTGCCGGGCAGGAAGGCGACCGCGCCCGACAGGTCGACGGTGAAGCCGCCCTTGACGCGGCCGAAGATGACGCCTTCGACGCGCTCGTTCGCCGCGTACTGCTGCTCCAGCGTGTCCCACGCCGCCTCGCGCCGGGCGCGGTCGCGGCTGAGCATCGCCTCGCCGATGGCGTTCTCGACGCGATCGACGAACACCTCGACCTCGTCGCCGACGCTGAGCGCTGCCTTGCCGTCGGGGCCGGCGAACTCGCGCAGCGGCACGCGGCCCTCCGACTTCAGGCCGACGTCGATGACCGCGAGGTCGTTCTCGATGGCCGTCACCCGGCCCTTGACGACGCGTCCCTCGAAGGACTGGTTCTTGCCGAGCGAGCCTTCGAGCATCGCCGCGAAATCGTCGCGGGTCGGAAGGGCAGCAGTTGCCATAAGCGTGGGAAACCTTGTGTTCGTCGGGTCCGGCACCATGCCGCCCGTTCAGCGCCGACCGGTGGCACCATGCGCGCCGGCCTTGTCACAAACGTCAAGGCGGACGAAGCCCCCCGCCTCGCCCGACCGAAATGTCTGCTTAGTGCCCGCGCAGCCGCGCTTCGACGAGCGCGATCGCCCGGGCGACGGCGGCGTCTATAGTCAAGTCCGACGTGTCGAGCAAGTCGGCGTCGGCCGCCCGGGCGAGCGGCGCGTCGGCGCGGCCGGTGTCGCGCGCGTCGCGGGCGAGGATGTCGGCAAGGACCGCCTCGACCGGCTGCGCCCGGCCGGCGCGGGCGAGCTCGGCGGCGCGCCGCGCCGCCCGCACTTCCGGCGCGGCGGTGACGAACAGCTTGGCCGGCGCGTGCGGTGCGATGACGGTGCCGATGTCGCGCCCGTCGAGGACGGCACCGGCCGGTGCTTCGGCAAAGGCGCGCTGCCGCGCCAGCAGCGCCGCGCGGACGCCGGGGTGGGCCGAGACGATCGACGCGCTCTGGGCGTTCATCGCGCTCATCAGGTCGGGATCGCCCAGCAACGCCTCGTCGAGCCGCTCGGCCGCCGCCGTCGCCGCCACCGCGTCCGCCGGGTCGCCGCCCGCCAGCCGCAGCGCCAGCCCGACCGCGCGATACAGCTTGCCGGTGTCGAGATGCGCGACGCCGTAGTGGCGGGCGAGCGCGCGCGCGACGGTCCCCTTGCCGCTGGCGGCGGGGCCGTCGACGGCGATCAGGGGGCGGGCAGGCGGCATCGCCGGCCGCGATAGGGGAAATCCTGCAGTTGTGTCGATACGCCGCCTCGCCGATAGTGGCCGCGGGGACGAGGGCGATGAGCGAGGGACGCGAAATCCTGTGCATCCTCGGCACGCGGCCCGAGGCGATCAAGCTCGCGCCCGTCGTCCACGCGCTCGCCGCCCGCGGGCTGACGGTGACGATCTGCTGCACCGGTCAGCACCGCGACCTGGCACCGGCTACGCTGGCTGATTTCGGCCTCGTTCCCGACGTCGACCTCGAGCTCATGCGGCCGGCGCAGACGCCCGATGGCTTCCTTGCTGCGGCGCTGCCGCCGCTCGCCGCGACCCTTGCCCATGCGCGGCCGGCGCTGGTCGTCGTCCAGGGCGACACGTCGAGTACGCTCGCGGGCGCGCTGGCGGCAAGCTATGCCCGCGTTCCCGTCGCCCATGTCGAGGCGGGGCTGCGCAGCCGCGCCGTCGAGCCGTTCCCCGAAGACCTCCACCGCCGCCTCGTGACCCAGACCGCCAGCCTCCACTTCGCGCCGACGGCGGCGGCGGGCGCGGCCCTGCTCGCCGAGGGCGTGCCGGCGGCGGCGGTCGCCGTCACCGGCAACACGGTGATCGACGCCGTCAGCCTCGCCGCGACGCGCCTTGCCGGCGACGACCGCCTGCGCGCCGCCGTCGATCGCCGCCTGCCGCCCGTGGGCCACCGCCCGCTCGTCGTCGTCACTGCGCACCGCCGCGAGAACCACGCCCGGATGCCGGCGATCGCCGCGGCGGTGGCGGCACTCGCGCGCGCCCGCGACGTTGATATCGTCGTGCCGATCCACCCCCATCCCGCCGCGGGCGGTGTCCTGCGTGCCGCGCTCGCCGACGTGCCGGGCGTGACGCTGGTGCCGCCGCTCGATTATTTCGCTTTCGTCACGCTGCTGCGGCGGGCGCGCTTCGCCCTGACCGATTCGGGCGGAGTGCAGGAGGAGGGGCCATCGCTCGACTGCCCGGTGCTCGTCCTGCGCGACACGACCGAGCGGCCGGAGGCGCTCGCCACCGGCGCCGCGCGGCTGGTCGGGACCGACCCCAGGCGCATCCTCGCCGCCGCCTGCCGCCTGATCGACGACGCCGCCGCGCACGCCGCCATGGCGACCGCGGCGCAGCCCTTCGGCGACGGGCAGGCAGCGACGCGGATCGCCGGCATCATGGCCGACACGCTCGGCCGAACGCGCGCCGGCGTCGCGATCCCGGCCAGGCAGGACGGTGCGGCGCTTCTCGCGACGCTGGCGGAATGAGGGTCCTCGTCACCGGCGTCGCCGGCTTCATCGGGGCTGCGGTGGCCGAGGCCCTGCTCGCCCGCGGCGACGCGGTGATTGGGGTCGACGACCTCAACCCCTATTACGATCCCGCCCTGAAGCGCGCGCGGCTGGCGCGGCTGGCAGGCGACTTCGCGTTCCACGCGGTCGACTTCAGCGACGCCGCCGCGCTCGACCGGGCGCTCGCCGGGCGGGCGATCGACCGTATCGTCCACCTCGGCGCGCAGGCGGGCGTCGGCCATTCGCTCGTCGATCCGCTGAGCTATGCGCGGTCGAACCTCGTCGGCCATCTCGTCCTGCTCGAACTCGCGCGCGCCCGCCGGGTCGGGCACTTCGTCTATGCCTCGTCGTCGTCGGTCTATGGCGGCAGCACGGCGCTGCCCTTCGGCCTCGCCGACCGCGCCGACCGCCCCGTGTCGCTCTATGCCGCGACCAAGCGCGCCGACGAGCTGATGACCGAAGCCTATGTTCACCTGTTCGGCTTCCCGGCCACCGGCCTGCGCTTCTTCACCGTCTACGGTCCCTGGGGGCGGCCCGACATGGCGATGTGGAAGTTCACCGACGCGGTGCTGCGCGGGCTGCCGATCAACCTGTTCAATCACGGCGATATGCGGCGCGACTTCACCGATATCGACGACATCGTTGCCGGCGTCCTCGCCGCGCTCGACCGGCCGCCGGCCGGCCATGTCGTCTACAACCTTGGCAACAGCACGCCCGAGCCACTGGATCGCGTCGTCGCCTTGATCGAGGCGGCGACAGGGCGCGAAGCCAGGCGCGAGCTGTTGCCGATGCAGCCCGGCGACGTGCCCGCGACCTGGGCCGACATCGCCGCGACGACCACCGCGCTCGGCTGGCGGCCGACGACCGCCCTCGACGCCGGCATCCCGCGCTTCGTCGACTGGTTCCGCGATTA
>JAFARM010000069.1 GCA_019245455.1 Sphingomonadaceae bacterium
GACGCCCTCACGCACGGCGCGCTGACGGCCAAGCAGCGTGAGATCATCGCGCTCGCCATCGCCCAGGTGAACGGCTGCCACTACTGCCTTTCGGCGCACACCCTGATGGGCAAGGGCGCGGGCCTCTCCCCCGACGGCATCCGCAAGGCGCGCGAGGGCCGGGCCGATGCCCCCGTGGACGAGGCGCTCACCGCCTTCGCCCGCGCCGTTGCCGAGGCGCGCGGCCAAGTGAGCGACGCTGACATCGCGGCGGCCCGTTTGGCAGGGCTCACCGACGCCCACCTTGTCGAGGTGATCGCCAACGTCGCCCTGAACGTGCTGACCAACTTCACCAACAACGTCAGCCAGACCGAGATCGACTTTCCGAAGGTCGAGCTCGCGCTCGCCGCCTGACGTCGAACCGCCCGTCCTTGTCACCCCCATGATGCCGGCGCGCGCGGACGCGCGTCGGCCAGGAGACCTCCCATGTCGCTTCTCGTCACCGTTCCCGCGCTCGCCGGCGTCGCCGGCGGGCTGACCATCGCTGCCGTCGGCATGGTCTATCGCGCCGCCATCGGCCGCGGTTTCTGGTCGTTGCCCAACGGCATCGGCGGCATCGCGCTCGGCCCCGAGGCGGGCGCGACGCTCGGCCTTGGCCTGCCCACCGTAACGGGCGTCGGGCTGCACATGGTGCTGTCGGCGATCTACGGCGTGGTCATCGTCGCGCTCGCGCCTTCGCTCCGCATCGGCGTCGTCCCGACTGGATTTCTGGTGGGTGTCGCCGTGTGGCTGTTCAACTACTACGTCGTCGGGCGCGTTCACGCAGGCTCCAAGCACCTCGCCGAACTCAACCCGCTGTGGATGGCCTTCCTCCTCCACGCGCTGTTCGGCGTGGTGACGGGCCTCGTCGCCCAGGCGCTGCTCCGCTGATCGGACCGGTGCCGCTCGCCTCAGGCCGTGAGCACGATCTTCTCGATCGTGCCACAGCCCTCGAGCCTGCGGTGCGCCTCGGCACACTTGGTAATTGAAGCGTGAGGCTGGTCCGGATCGCGAACGCGCGGTTCGACCCCGGCGGTGCAGTACACGATGCGCTGGACACGGTTTCTCGGCAGCAGGCGGTCACAAAATGCCTCGATGTTGAGCCTTTTGTGTGGGAACCGCGCAGCAACCCCTAGCAGAGGTTGAAGCCGTCGATGTAGACCTTGGTGCGCAAGCCCCGAGCAATCCCGTACCCGACGAAATGCAACGGCGAGCTTTTCGCCCGCCGCGCGCCCGGAACCCGAAGACGCCGGCGGGGTAGTGAGGGTGATATCGACCTGCGGTCTCGGCGCTGCAACCTCGCGCGTCCGGCTGCCACCGCCGGTTGGTTGGGAAGCGAGCGGATGAACGTCGGCACGAAGGCCGCGGCCTCCAGGCTGTTTATCCTTCCCTCGTGAACGTTGGTGAACGAAAGCCCGCTTGCGGGAGATGCCAATGGCTTGCTGAGCGTCTGCGATTGGGGTCTGCTGGCGGGCTTCTCGAGTTCAGCGGCCTCGTCGCTTTCGACTGACGAGCAGGACAAGCCCCGTGATGTAGAGCAGCACGGGCACGACGCTAGCAGCCGCGAACACCGCTTGCCCGATCGCTCCCCACCGATGCCCTTGGTGTAGTGCGATCAGGAAACTCGGGTCGGGGCTTGGCGATCCTGATATTGGCCGGTCGTCGCTGACCAGCTCGATCGCTGCACTTCGGCGGTCGACGACGATCCAGCGGTAACCACTCGATTCCGTCCCGCTCGCGACGACGACACGCGACGGCTGGTCGAGATCGAAAACGCCGAGCGCCGGGCGTCCCGGTGTCGCGGCGGCGGCGGCGCGGGCGATCGTCTCGAGGCTCGCCCCTCGTGCGGCCGGCCCGGCGCTTCCTGGCATGGGCGGAGGCGGGTGGCCCCCCAACCCGCGAAGGCCGGGCGTCTCGAGCAGCAGTGCCGTCCCGGCGGCGAGCGACAGCGGAACCAAGGCATAGAGCCCGGCCTTGTTGTGCAGGTCGAGCCAGGCACGGTGCCGACGGAGTGTGGGCGCGAAGGTGCGCCAGCTGACCTGCGCCGGCCACCATAGCCAGAGCCCGGTCGCGACCAGCGCGACGAAGGCTGCTGCCAGGGCCATGACTGCGACGCGCCCGAGGTCGTCGTGCCCCAGGCGGTCGAGCCCGAGGCGGGTGTGCACCGAATAGAGCCACGAGATCGTCGCGTCCTTGAGGAGGCGCTGCCCGAGCGGCTGGGCGGTAGCCAGCTCGAGCGAGACTTCACGCTCTGTGTCGCCAGGCACCGTCAGCGCGGCCTGCGCCGTCCCATAGTCGGGAAGCAGATAGACGCGGGTAAGCCGGCCGGCCGGCACAGCTACCTGCGCCGCGGCGGCCAGGGCATCGAAAGTGGCGCGCGGCGCATCGGGGCGACTGCCGGCGTAGTAGGCTGGTGCGAACAGTGCGTCCGACGCCCACCAATAGGTCACCGGCAGCCCCGTCGCTGAAACGACGGCGAGCGGCAGGCCGAGGACGAGCGCCATCCACAGGTGCACGCGGCGCAGGGTCGTGCGGGTCATGCGGGTGCGCGGCACGTCAGAACCGCCGCCGCAGGCTGGCTTGGACGATCAGCGGCCGTCCCGCGATCACGCCGGCATAGTCGGCCCCGGCCCAGTAGTGGCGGTCGAACAGGTTCTTGACGTCGAAGCCGAGCTGGTAGCCGCCTGTCCGATAATGTGCGGCGAGGTCGACGAGGACGAACGGCGGCAGCACGTCGGCCGCCCCGTTGCCGCGCCGCGCGCTCTGGTAACGCAGCCCGACGCCGATGTCGGCGCCGCCGATGCCAAAGGCGCGGCCGTCCAGCGTCGCAAGCCCGCTGGCCGCGTGCTCGGGCACGTTGCTCGGGCGCAGCCCGACGTCGCCGTGGCTGCTGTCCTCGATGCGGGCGTCAAGGTAGGTATAGCCGGCGCGCAAGGTGAGCACGTCGAGCGGCCTCACCTGGCCTTCGACCTCGACGCCGCGGTTGCGCTGCTTGCCCGTCAGCACGCTGTACGACACGGGCAGTGCGAAGATGTCGTTGACGACGTTGGTCAGCGTGATGTCGAAGACCGCCAGCGTCGCGGCCGCGCGGTGGTC
>JAFARM010000084.1 GCA_019245455.1 Sphingomonadaceae bacterium
CGGCGACCCGCGCGTCATGGGAGTCGCTTTCACCGGATCAACCGCGACGGCCCGTGCGATCGCCCGCACCCTCCTCGCCGATGAGCGCCGGCCGCTGGTGCCGCTGATCGCCGAGACCGGCGGATTGAACGCGATGATCGTCGATTCGACCGCCCTGCCCGAGCAAGTCGTCGTCGACGTCGTGACCAGCGCCTTCCGCTCGGCCGGGCAGCGCTGCTCGGCGCTTCGCCTGCTGCTGCTGCAGGAGGACATCGCCGACGGCGTGCTGACGATGCTGAAAGGCGCCATGGACACGCTCGTCGTCGGCGATCCCGCCGACCCGCGCACCGACGTCGGCCCGGTGATCGACCGCGCCGCGTTGGACCGGCTGGAGGCGTATCGCCAGTCGATGCGGGAACGCTGGGTCCACACCGTCGCCGCGCCCGCGACCGGCGAGTTCGTCGCGCCGACCGTCATCCGCCTCGACCGTGTCGAGGACCTCGACCGCGAGTGGTTCGGGCCTCTCCTCCATGTCGCAACGTGGCCGGCCGACGCGCTCGACGCGACGGTCGCCGCGGTCAACGCGCGCGGCTTCGGCCTGACCATGGGGCTGCACAGTCGCATCGCCGCGTCCGCCGCACGCGTCGCGGCGCAGGCGCGGGTCGGCAACCTCTACGTCAACCGGTCGATGATCGGTGCCGTCGTCGGCAGCCAGCCGTTCGGCGGCGAGGGCAAGTCGGGAACGGGACCCAAGGCAGGCGGCCCGCATTACCTGCCGCGCTTCGCCGTCGAGCGAACCGTGTCGACCGACACGACCAGTGCGGGCGGCAATGCGACGCTGCTCAGCCTCGACGAGGGCGGCCTGTAGCGCGGCGATCGCAACCGATCCGGCGGCCGGTCGTTATGCCGCCCGAACGAAGGAGGAACCATCATGCGTACGACCCCGATCCTCGCCGCCCTTGCCGCGGCCGTCACGCTGCAGGCGGCGACGCCGGCGATGGCGCAGGACCGCTATTACTATGACCGCGAGCACCACCGGCACTATTACCACGGCAGCTACCGCTGCAAGCGCAGCAGCGGCACGACCGGTGCCATCGCCGGCGCGGTCGGCGGCGGCGTCATCGGCAACGCGGTCGGCGGCGGCCTGCTCGGCACCGCGGCGGGCGCGGTCGGCGGTGGTCTGCTCGGCCGGCACTTGGACAAGAAGCACGACGAGGCCCAGAACCGTCGCAACGGCTGCTGAGGCTTGATTGGCGGGGTGTTTGCGTATAAACACTCCGCATGACCGCGCTTCCCGATCGCAGAACCTTTACTGCCGACGCGCCGCACGCTCCGCCGCGGCGCGACTGGGTGAAGGCGCTGCGGTCGGTGCGCCGCCTGCTCGCCGACAAGGACGACACCGTCCAGGTGTTCGAGATCATGCGCGCGCTGAATGGGCCTGCGACGCGCGACGGCTATCTCCGCCTGATCGGGACCACGCGCGGCGGACGCCTGGCCTATCAGCGGCGCGAGCTGGTCGACGTCCTCAACGACCGCGCCGCATTGGCGCGGCTTCCGGCGGACAGCGTCGCTGCCGCCTATCTCGCCTTCACCGCTGCCGGGCAGATCAGCCCGGACGGGCTGGCCGACGTCAGCCGCGAGGTCCACGCCGACCGCATCGACGATCCGCACCCGGTGGCGTGGTTCGGCCGGCGCATCCGCGATGTCCACGACCTGTGGCACGTCCTCGCCGGCTACGACCTGTCGGGGCTCGGCGAGGCGTGCCTCGTCGCCTTTTCGTTCGCGCAGACCCGCGCCTATGGCTGGGCAGCGATCGGCATCGGCGCATGGCTGACCGCCTTGCGCCAGCCGGGCCACCCGTATGCCCGCGCCATCTGGGAAGGTTATCGCCGCGGCCGCGCCGCCGCCTGGCTGCCGGGCGAGGACTACGAGGCGCTGCTCGCCGAGCCGCTCGCCGCCGCCCGCGTCCGGCTCGGCCTGACGCCGCCGGTGGTCTTCGACAGCATCCCGCCCGAGGCGCGCAACCGGGCGGTGCCGAAGGCGGCGGAAGCGCTTTAAGCCGAGCCGTCATCCCCGCGAAAGCGGGGACCCATCGCCTGCGGCCCGTTAGCGCCGACCACCCCGTCGTATCTGAACTAAGCTCGGGAGAGGGGTCCCCGCTTTCGCGGGGATGACGGCGTTCAGATTGTCGGCAAGCCCCTCGACCTACCCCGTCGCGCCCTGCGGCGGGCTGGCGAGCGCTACCGGCGGGTCGATGACGCGGCCGTCGGCGCGGGCGGTCAACGCCACCTGCGTCGGATAGGCGAAGTCGATGCCGAGTTCGTTGAAGCGCCGCAGGATGGCGAGCCCGATCGTGTGACGCGCGTCCATCATCGCCTTGAAGGCATTGCCTTC
>JAFARM010000154.1 GCA_019245455.1 Sphingomonadaceae bacterium
AATGCTCCTTCGGTCCGCGCAGGCCGACGCGCGCGTTGAACAGCGCGAAGCTGTCCTGCGCCTTTTGCGGGAACAGGTCGGAACCGGTGTTGTAATCGTCGGTCAGACGCCCATCGATGTAGAACAGCGCCGACAGCCCGGTATCGCCGATCTTCGGCGTCCAGGCGGCCGATGCGGTAGCGATCAGCTCCGGCGCGTTCGACAGGTTCTTGCCCGGCAGCACGCGCAGCGCAGGATCGAGCGGGGCGCCGGACGAGCTGCCGACCAGATCGTTGTGATACTTCGTATCCTGATAGGTGAAGCCCAGATTGACCCGCAGATCGCGCGCCGGAACCAGCGCCGCTTCGATTTCGACGCCCTGTGCTCTCACGCCGTAGCCGACATCGCCCGTCGGGCACGCGCCGGTCGCCGCGCTCGTGTCGCGGTCGCCGCCGCCAAGGCTCGACGAGCAGCCGTTGATCGACTGCACGAGGAAGACCGTGCCGTTGAAGGTGTTCAGCTGGAAGTTGCTGAATTCCTGACGGAAGGCGGCGACGCTGAGCGAGAAGGGCGCGGTCGAATATTTCGCGCCGATTTCATAGGCGTTCACCGTTTCGGGCGCGAATTGCAGCGCGTTGACCACCGCCTGCGCGCCACCGACCGAGGCGAACGTCACGAGCGGCGACTTGAGCGCCGAACGATCGAGATTGAACCCGCCCGCTTTGTAGCCGCGCGAGTAGCTGCCGTAGAGCAGCAGATGGTCGATTGGACGCCACGATGCGATCGCCGTGCCGGAGAAGCGGCTTTCGCTGCGGCGGCTGTTAATCGCCACGCCGTTCAATTCCGAGGTAGAATTGCCCTGGCACGACAGGCCGATCAGGCCACCGGCGACCGCCGCAAGGCTCGGATTGGCGAGGAATGGGCTGAGCAGCGCCTGGTTCGCCGGGCAGCCAGTATTGTCGTTGCCGAACAGCGCGTTGAACTTCTTGGTCTCATGCGTGTAACGACCGCCGAGCGTGATGTCGAAGCGGTTGGTCAAGTGGATGATATTATGCGTGAAAAACGCATAAT
Organism: Sphingomonadaceae bacterium; assembly: GCA_019245455.1. Taxonomy (GTDB): domain Bacteria; phylum Pseudomonadota; class Alphaproteobacteria; order Sphingomonadales; family Sphingomonadaceae; genus Polymorphobacter_B. The sequence continues at coordinate 1,051 of JAFARM010000154.1, forward strand.
TCTGGCTGTTCTGCTGGTAGATGTCGAGTGTCGAGCCCTTGTCGTTGATCGCATCGAGCGTGTCGAAGCCCTGCAGGATTGCCGGGCCAGCCGCGCCGAAGGCACCCGACAGCACCGCCCGCGATGCGACGCAATCGGGCGAGGTCGGGCTGTAGAGACCGGCCAGACCGCCGCCGCTGATGATGCGGCAAGTGGCGAAGCGGCCATATTGGTTGCCGAAGCGCAGATTGTCGGTGACGGTCAGGTCTTCGTTGGCGAAGAAGCCGCCGACCAGCCAGTCGAGCCGGTCGTTGAACAGCGAGCCCTGCAGGCGCAATTCCTGCGTGAAGGTCTTGAACTGGCGCTTCGCATTGCCGTCGGGCGCGCGATACAGGATGTCGACCGAGCTGTAATCGATGTCGCCGCCCTGATCGGCCTTATATTCGCGGTACGCGGTGATCGACGTCAGGTTGATGCCGCCGAGCTTCCAGTCGATCTGACCCGACCCGCCCCAATCGGTCGTCGTACCGGCGAAGCTGCGGCCCGGCGACGTGCTGATCGTGCGGCTATAGCCCGGCGTCTGCACCAGCGCGAGGTTCTGGCCCAAGTCGCGCAGCACGTTGACGATGTTGTTGCCCGTCGGCTGCAGCGGCGACAGTGGCGTCGACGGGTTGTTGAGGTTGCCGATATATTGATTGACCGAGGAATCGACGTAGGTCGCCGCACAGCATTTTTCGTTGCGGTGCGTGTAATCGCCGATCAGCCGCAGCGAGAAGTCCGAGCTCGGCTGGAACAGCACCTGCCCGCGAATGAAATAACGGTCGCGATTGTTGACGTCGGTGTTGTTCGCCGGATCGTAATAGAAACCCTTGCGGTTGACGTAGACCGCGTCGAGCCGTGCCGCGATCGTCTGCGTCAGCGGACCGGTCACCGACCCGGCGAGACGGTAATAATCATAATTACCGTAGGTCGCTTCGCCGTTCGCGCCGAAGGTGAAGCTGGGCTTCTTCGAGAAGATGTTGAGCACGCCCGCCGATGCGTTGCGGCCGCCGAGCGTGCCCTGCGGCCCGCGCAGCACTTCGACGCGATCGATTTCGCCCAGTTCGTTCAAGCCGATACCGGCGCGCGAGCGATAGACGCCGTCGATAAAGACCGCGACCGAACTTTCGAGACCGGGATTGTCGCCGACGGTGCCGATGCCGCGGATACGGGGCGAGCCGTTCGCCTCGCTGCCGGTCGACGAGACGAGGAGCGATGGCGCGAGCTGCGTCAGCTGGCGGATGTCGTTCGCGCCGGAGTTGGTCAGCGACTGAGAACTCACGGCGGATACCGCCGCCGGAACGTTACCGAGGAGCTGCGAGCGGCCCTGCGCCGTCACGACGATATCCTGGTTCTGGTTG
>JAFARM010000176.1 GCA_019245455.1 Sphingomonadaceae bacterium
AGCTTCTTCAGGGCGGCGATCAGCGGGTCGTTGTTGGCGGTGATGAAGCCCCAGGCGAAGAACAGCGTCGTGACCGCGGCGAAGGCGGTCCGGCTCGCTGGAACGGCGCGCGTCATCGGCTCTCCCCTCGCCTCTTGTGGGCGTCCTTCGTGGCTAACGACCGGGGGTGAGTTCGTCTACCATTTATTCGGAATGCGACCTGCTAGGGCAACGCCCATAGTTGGGCCGCGCCGATCAGTGCCGCGTCGCCCGCCAACGTCCCGGCGACCACGGTCGGCGTTCCCCACGCGGTCCAGCAATGGCGCGCGACGTGCGCCTGAATCCGCGGTACGATCGTCGCCGCCGCCGCCATGACGCCGCCGCCCAAGGCGACGATCTCCACATCATAGGCGTGGACGAGGTTGAGCGCCGCGGTCGCCCAGGCGTCGATGCAGGCGTCGCGCACGGCAACCGCGACCGCGTCGCCGCTGGCCGCAAGGCTGAATACCGCCGCGAAGTCGAGGGGCGCTGCCCTCGCCAATGCACTATCCGCATAGTCCCGATGCGCGGCGGCGACCGCCGGCAACGCCCATGTCGACGCGTCGGCCTCGGTGCAGCCGACGCTGCCGCAGATGCACGCCCGGCCGTCGATGCCGCGCGACAGGTGCCCACCGAGTGTGCCCGCAGCGAAATGCTTGCCCCGCAGCAGCGTGCCGTCGATCACGACGGCGCTGCCGATGCCGGTCCCGAGCGTCAGCATCGCCGCGTCCGTCGCGCCCTTCAGCGCGCCGGAACGCAGCTCGCCCATCAGCGCCATGCGCGCATCGAGCTCCATGCGCAGCGGCACGCCGAACCTCTGCCGCGCCCAGCCGGCGAAGTCGAAGCCGACCGCATCCTCGAACTTGTCCTTCGGCGTCGACAGCACGCGCTGCCGGTGCGGATCGAGCAGCGCCGGGAAGGCGATCGCCATGGCCTCGGCCGGGCCGGCGGCGGCGATCAGCCGCGCAAGGGCCGCTTCGATCCGCGGCAAGTGCACCGCCAGCCGCGCGTCGCCGCCCAGATCGATCGCATCGCGCGCGATGACGCGGTCGTCGGCGACGACGGCGCAGGCGATGTGCGAGCCGCCGACGTCGAGCGCGAGGAAGCGGTTCACCTGACCTGCCCGGTCAGCGCCTGGCGGATCGGCTCGACCCAGGCATCGCGGGCCATGTCGTAGGCGACGAAGTCCGAATCGAATTGCCAGTACGCCCAGGGCAGATGCCGCGCCTCGGCTGCCCGGCGGACGGTCGCCGTGTAGCGGACACGGTCGGCGAGGGGCGTGCCGCTGCGGTCATAGGCGCCGAACTCGCCGAGCAGGACCGGCCGGCCGTTGGCCTTCGACCAGTCGGCGACGCGGTCGAGGTCGCGGCCGATGCGCGCGGCGTCGGCGTCGGTGAAGGGGATGCCGTGGAGTTCCTTGACCCCGCCGTCGGCCCAACTCGCCCCCTGATGGGTGAAGCGGAACGGCTCGTAGTCGTGGACGGTGACCAGGATGCCGCGGTCGTCGGTCGGCAGCGCCAGCATCGACAGCTGATCGAGGCTGTTCCACCCGGTCGGGCCAATGACCAGGGTCCGCGTCGGGTTGGTCGCGCGGATCGCGGCGATCAGTTCGACCAGCAGCGCGTTCCAGTGAACGGCATCGAGCCTGGCGTGCGGCTCATTCAGCGGCTCGAACAGCACCGATGCAGGTTCCTGGCGGTAGCGCGCGGCGAGCTGCTTCCACACCGCGAGCAGTTTCGGCCGACACGTCTCCGGATCGGCCGAGCAGACGTCGAAGTCGTGCTCGTCGAGGATGACGCTGAGCCCCGCCGCCCGCGCGCCGCCGACGACGCCGTCGAGCGTCGCCAGCCAGCGGTCGTCGAGCCGGTTGCCCGCGTCGAGGTGGGGAAAGGCGAACAGGACGACACGGACGAAGTCAAAGCCACCATCGCGGATGACTTTGAAGTGCCGGGGCTGGAAGCGCGCCCGCGCCGGATCGGTCCACAGCGGGTCGTAGCCCAGAACGTTGATGCCGCGGTGAAGCGTCGCCGCCGTTGTCCAGGCGTCGCCCGCTGGTGCCGCCGCAGCGGGAAGGGCGAGCGCCGCCGCGAGCAGTGCAAGCGCCCACCGGAGCGGCCGAACCCGGCCCCTTCCTGTACGCCACAGGCCGCGCATCAGCGGACGCCGGCAATGGTCGCGGCGACGATCCCTTCGAGCCGTTCCTGCCGCCCGGAGCGCGGTTGCGGCGCCAGCCCATGGTCGACGGCGCGTTGGGCGATCGCCGCAAGGTCGAGCCCGGCGATCTCGCGTCCGAACGGCCCGTCCCACCCGGCGTAGCGTTCGGCCTTGAAGGCGTCGAGCCGTCCATCCTCGATCAGCGCGGCGGCGGCAAGCAGGGCGCGGGCGACGGTGTCGACGCCGCCGATATGGCCGTGGAGCAGGTCGACGGCGTCGACCGACTGCCGCCGGACCTTGGCGTCGAAGTTGAAGCCGCCGGTGGTAAAGCCGCCTGCGCGCAGGATCTCGACGAGCGCCAGCGTCAGTTCCTCGACCGAGTTCGGGAATTGGTCGGTGTCCCACCCGTTCTGCGGGTCGCCGCGATTGGCGTCGATCGAGCCGAAGATGCCGGAGGCGGCGGCGGTCGCGATCTCGTGCTCGAAGGTGTGGCCGGCAAGCGTCGCGTGGTTGGCCTCGATGTTGACCTTGACTTCGCGCTCCAGGCCATAGCGCTGGAGGAACGCGGCGACGGTCGCCACGTCGAAGTCGTACTGGTGCTTGGTCGGCTCCATCGGCTTGGGCTCGATCAGGATCGTGCCGGTAAAGCCGATCCTATGCTTGTGCTCGACGACGAGGCTGAGGAAGCGGCCGAGATTGTCGAGTTCGCGGCGCACGTCGGTGTTGAGCAGCGTCTCATACCCCTCGCGCCCACCCCATAGCACGTAGTTGGCACCGCCCAGACGGTGCGTCGCCTCCAAGGCGTCGCGGACCTGGGACGCGGCCCACGCAAACACCTCCGGGTCGGGGCTGGTCGCGGCACCGGCGGCATAGCGCGGATGGCCGAACAGGTTGGCCGTGCCCCACAGCAGGCGGCGACCGTGCGCCGCCTGCAGACGCTCGAGATCGCCCACGGCCTCGGCGAACGCGCGGCGGAAGCCGCCGATGTCGCTCGCCTCGGCCATGACGTCGACATCGTGGAAGCAATAGAAGGGCAGGTCGAGACGGTCGAACAGCGCGAAAGCGGCGGCGCGCTTGGTCGCGGCGGCCGCCGCGTCGTTCGCCCCCGCGTGCCACGGGCGGCGGAAGGTGCCGGTGCCGAACACGTCCGATCCCGGCCAGCCGAAGCTGTGCCAGAAGCAGACGGCGAAGCGCAGGTGGTCCTCCATCCGCTTGCCGAGGACCAGACGGTCCTTGTCGTACCAGCGGTACGCAAGCTCGTCGCGCGTGTCGGGCCCGGCGTAGGCGATTCGCGGCAGGTCGGCGAAATAGTCGGACATCACAAGCCTTTCAGGCGGGCGTAACGATCGGCGAAGGCGGCCCGCCGTGAGGCCAGCCGGGCGACAAGCGCCGCGTCGGGGTCGATCCGGTAAGCCACCGGCGGGCGGCGGCAGACCTCGGCGGGTGCGCCGCCATCGACGGCAAGCGCCGCCAGCCGCGCTGCACCCAGCGCCGGGCCGATCTCCGCCCCGGCGAGATAGACGAGCGGGCTGTCGAGCGTCGCGGCGAGGATCCGCCCCCAGTGGCGGGAGCGGGCGCCGCCACCGATAACCGTCAGCTCGGCGACACGGCTGCCGGCGGCGCGGAGGGCGTCGAGGCCGTCGGCAAGGGCGAAGGCGACGCCTTCGAGGACTGCCGCGGCGATGCGTCCACGATCGGTTTCGTGGTCGAGCGACAGGAGCGCGCCGCGCGCGGCGGCGTCGTTGTGCGGCGTCCGTTCGCCCGACAGATACGGCAGGAACAGCTCGGGGCCGGTGCCGATACCGGTGGCCTCGGCGGCGGCGAACAGGCCGGCGACCGTCGTCCCGGTCAGCCGCGCCGCCCAGTCGAGGCAGGCGGCGGCGCTCAGCGATACGCTCATCTGGTGCCAAAGTCCGGGCAGGCAGTGGCAGAAGGCGTGGACCGCGCGCGGCGGGTCGGGCCTGAGCGTATCGGTGGCGACGAAGATCACCCCCGAGGTGCCGAGCGAGAGCAGCGCGTCGCCGTCTGCGACGACGCCGACGCCGACAGCCCCGGCGGCGTTGTCCCCACCCCCGGCCGCGACAGCGACGCGCGCCATCCCCCATCGATCGGCGATCTCCGCGCGAAGCACGCCGGTGACGGCGGTTCCCTCGACCACCACGGGCAGTTGCGCTTCGGCCATCCCGCCAGCCACGAGCAGCGCGTCGCTCCACCGTCGCCCGGCGACGTCGAGCCAGAGCGTACCCGAGGCGTCGGACAGATCGGTGGCCTTGTCGCCGGTCATCCGCAGCCGGAGATAATCCTTGGGCAGCAGCGCGGTCCGGATGGCGGCGAACAGCGCCGGCTCATGGTCCCGCAGCCACAGCAGCTTCGGTGCGGTGAACCCCGGCATGGCAAGGTTGGCGGCGCGCTCGGTGAACCCCGGCGTCGTGCCCAGCGTCGCGGCCTCGGCGGCACTGCGGCCGTCGTTCCACAGGATGGCAGGGCGGAGCGGCCGGTCGTCGCCGCCCAGCACGACCGCGCCGTGCATCTGGCCGGCCAGGCCGATACCGCGCACATTGCGCCTGAGGCCGGGATCAAGCGCGAGAACCGCGGTATCGGCCGCCGTCCACCAGTCGTCCGGATCCTGTTCCGACCAGCCCGGCTGCGGCCGCGCGACGGCGAGCGGGGCCGTCGCCTGCGCGACGACGGTCGCGTCACCGTCGACGATAACCGCCTTGACGCTCGAGGTTCCGAGGTCGATGCCGAGATGCACGCGATGTCCTGCCCGATGCCCTTGGCCGCAAGGCATACGAGCGAACCGGCTGCCTCTCAAGCCGATTACAAAAGCAAATAATCATATCCTTGACCGCAGCAGGCGGCCGCTCCAGCATCCGAGGACACCGGCTCCGATGAGGAGCGGGAAGGGATTGCAAGGTACGACCGGGGATGTGGCGACGCTGGCACGTAGGGATCGGATTGGCCGTGCTCGCCGCGCGGGCAGGTGCGGCGCCGCCGAG
>JAFARM010000416.1 GCA_019245455.1 Sphingomonadaceae bacterium
CTTTCAGCCGCCGATCGAACCCCAGCAATTCGCCCCGGAGGTTGTCGATGCGTTCGTTGATCCCCGTCAGATGGGCCAGGACGGCCTGCTCGAAATGCATCGACGCCGTCTGCCGCCGTTCGAGGTGATCCATTCGTTCTTCGAGTCGCTTGAAACGATCGTCGAAGCGCGCCTCGAGCCGATCGAAGCGCTCGTTCAGCCGCTTGAACTGCTCGGCCATGAAGCTCACCACCTCTGCGCCGCCGTCCTGCTCAGCCATGACGCTTCTCCATGTGGTCGCCAGCCGTCATTCCACCATCTCCTTCAGCGTCGTCGGCCCACCTTCGGGGCAGCTGGCGACGCGGCCGATCTGGCTGCCGGGCGCGGGCGTCTGCCCCTGCGCCAGCGCGTCCAGGATGCGGGTGGTGCTGGTATAGTCGAGATCCTCGTAATTGTCGGCGTTGATCTGCACCATCGGCGCGTTGGCGCAGGCGCCCAAGCACTCGACCTCGGTCAGGGTGAACAGGCCGTCCGCCGTCGTGCCGCCCTTGACGAGGCCCCCCGGAACACCAGCAAATTCGGTGCAGGCACGCATCACCTCGCCCGAGCCGCGGAGCAGGCACGGCGTCGTCCCGCACACCTGAACGAGGTACTTCCCCACGGGCTTCAGGTTGTACATCGTGTAGAAGGTCGCGACCTCGTAGGCGCGCATGTAGGGCATGCCGATCTGCGCCGCGACGTACTCGATGACGGGGATCGGCAGCCACGCCGATCCGGTCGCCGCCGCCATCTGCTCCTGCGCCAGCCACAGGAGGGGCATCACCGCCGAGGCCTTGCGACCCTCGGGGTAGCGGGCGAGGATGAGCTCGGCCTGCGCCGCATTCTCCGGCGTCCAGGCGAAGTCGGCGAACTCGCGCGGGCGTTGAGCATCACGGCGGGCGTCGTGGGTCGGGTTGTAGGTGGCGGTGGTCACGGCAAATCCACTGCTCTTTCGAAACTGACGAGTTTATCGCGCATCCACAGAATCAGTCTGAGCAAACCCGCGAGAACCAAAGGAGGCAACGAGAAGAAGAAGACCTGCCACCATACAGGAACGTAGTCCGGGTCGTTGCTCGGCAGATCGGAACCGCTAGCAACAAACCACGAGAATACAGTCAGAAGCGCGAGTAGACCCCAAAACGCAAATGTGGCTACGATCAGCCCATGCCCCAGAAGGTAGGCGGCCTGCCTCACCGATCCACCTCCCCGAACACGATGTCCAAACTCCCCAGCACCGCCGGTGCGTCCGCCAGCATGTGGCCCTTGCACAGGAAGTCCATCGCCTGGAGGTGGCTGAACCCCGTCGCGCGGATGTGGCAGCGGTAGGGCTTGTTGGTGCCGTCGGCGATCAGGAAGATGCCGAACTCGCCCTTGGGGCTTTCGGTCGCGACATAGACCTCGCCCGCCGGCACGTGGAAGCCCTCGGTGTAGAGCTTGAAGTGATGGATCAGCGCCTCCATCGACCGCTTCATCTCGCCGCGGCTGGGCGGCACGACCTTGCGGTCGACGGATGCGTGGCGGCCGGCGGGCATCTCGCGCACGCACTGGCGGATGATGCGGACCGACTGACGCATCTCCTCCATGCGGACCATGAAGCGGTCGTAGCAGTCGCCGTGGTGGCCGACGACGACGTCGAAGTCCATGCGGTCGTAGACTTCGTAGGGCTGGCTCTTGCGCAGGTCCCAGGCGATGCCGCTGGCGCGGATGCACGGGCCTGAGAAGCCCCACTTGATCGCGTCCGCCGCGCTGATCGTGCCGATGTCCACGTTGCGCTGCTTGAAGATGCGGTTGTCGGCGACGAGGCCCTGCATCTGGTCGAGCACGGTGCCGAACTTCGCCGCCCACGCCTCGATGTCCTCGAGCAGCCCGGTCGGCAGGTCCTGGTGCACCCCGCCGGGGCGGAAGTAGGCGGCGTGGAAGCGCGCGCCCGACGCCCGCTCGTAGAAGCCGAGCAGCGTCTCGCGCTCCTCGAACAGCCACAGGATCGGCGTCATCGCGCCGACATCCATCGCGTGCGTCGTGACGTTGAGGATGTGATTGAGGACGCGCGTGATCTCGGCGAACAGGACGCGGATATACTGCGCGCGCTCGGGCACCTCGATGTTCGCCAATTTCTCGATGGCGAGGACGTAGCTGTGCTCCATGCACATTGGCGACACGTAGTCGAGGCGGTCCATATACGGCAGCGCCTGCAGGTACGTCTTGTATTCGCACAGCTTTTCGGTGCCGCGATGGAGCAGGCCGATGTGCGGGTCGAGCCGCTCGATGACCTCGCCGTCCAATTCCATGACCAGGCGCAGCACGCCGTGCGCGGCCGGGTGCTGCGGCCCGAAGTTGATCATGTAGTTGGCCGAGCCGTTGTCGGTCGGGTCGTGGTCGAGCAGCGGCGCGATGGTGGCGGCGCGGGGCGTCATCACACCCTTGCCGGGCATGGGAGTTCCGGTCTGCGGGGAGGAGCCGACGACGTCGAGATCGGGGGCGGTGGACTGTTCAACCATGGGTCACCAGATGCATCGAGCTGACGTCAAGGCCCCGATGCCTCCCCTCCCCTTCCGGGGAGGAGCCGGTGGGGAACGAAGGCGCAGCCGAGTAGCCCTTCCGCGCCCACGACAGCGCAGCCCCACCCCCGGGCCGCGCTTCGCGCGTCTCGCGCCCCTCCCCTGAAGGGGAGGGGAAACGATCCCGCTCACCCATCCGGCTTCGCCTTGCTCTCCGCCCCCGCGCCGGCCTTCGGCGCGTCGGTCGTCGCCACCGGCGGCACCGCCTTCGGCGCAGACGGGTCGGGCGTCGTCGGCTTTGGCGCGGCACCTGCCGGAGCCTGCGCCTTCTCGTCGCCGGGGAGCATATAGTCCGTCCCCTCCCACGGCGACAGGAAGTCGAAGTTGCGGAAGTCCTGCGCCAGCTTCACCGGCTCGTAGACGACGCGCTTGTGCTCCTCGCTGTAGCGCAGCTCGACATAGCCGGTCAGCGGGAAGTCCTTGCGGAACGGGTGTCCCTGGAAGCCATAGTCGGTCAGGATGCGGCGCAGGTCGGCGTTGCCGTCGAAGCGGACGCCGTACAGGTCCCACACCTCGCGCTCGAACCAGCCGGCGACCGGGTAGACCTGCGTCAGCGACGGCACCGCGAGCTGGTCGTCGGTCTGCACCTTGACCCGGATACGCCGGTTCTTCGTCAGGCTGAGCAGATGGTAGTTGATGTCGAAGCGGCACACCCGCGTCGGGAAATCCGCGCCGCAGATGTCCATCAGCTGATCATAGGCGAGCTCGGGATCGTCGCGTAAGCCCGTGACGACGTCGACGAGCGC
>JAFARM010000128.1 GCA_019245455.1 Sphingomonadaceae bacterium
GCGGCGCGGGCGACGGCGGGCAGCGCGGCGGCCGCGGCGGCGGTCTTCAGCAGAAGGCGACGGTCGATCACGGCGCTCACCCGACGCGGATCATGACGACGTCGTGCGGCGGCACGGTGCGGATGTAGCGCTTGCCGCTGACGGTCACGTCGCGGTGCGCCCACAGGTCGCGCACGCGCGGGCCCTTGCCGTCGACGAACCCCATGTCGGCGGTGTCGACGCCGATCGGCGTCGGCTTGTCGCTGGCGTTGAACAGCAGATAGGCCTTGGCTCCGCCGGCGAGATCGCGCTGCCACACCTCGGCCCCGCCCGATTCGGCAAGGCGGCGACCCTGCTTGCCCATCGGGTCCTGGTCGACGGCGATGACCTCGGCGTTCAAGAGGATGGCCTTCGTCGCCGGGGTCATGTGCCCGGTGTCATTGCCGGCGATCAGCGGCGCCGCCATCATCGCCCACAGCGAGAAATGGCTGCGATATTCGGCATCGGTCATGCCGCCGTTGCCGACCTGGAGCATATCGGGGTCGTTATAGTGCCCTGGCCCGGCATAGCTCCACAGCGGCTCGTTTAGGGCGACGATCTGCATGACGCCGCGCTGGTGGAGGAAGACGCCCGACCACGCGTCGGCAAGGTCGCCCGTCGTGCGGCGGATGTTGCCGATCTTTTCCGACCACAGCCACGGCTTGGTCAGCCCCCATTCGCACATCGAGAACAGGATCGGCCGCCCGGTCGCGCGCAGCGCGTCGGCCATCAGCGAATAGGCCTCCTCCGAGTTGCGCGTCCGCGCCTCGCACCAGTCGTACTTCAGATAGTCGACCCCCCAGCGGGCGAAGGTCGCCGCGTCCTGGAACTCGTGCCCCTGGCTGCCGGGGAAGCCGGCGCAGGTCTTGATGCCGCCGTCCGAATAGATACCGAACAGCAGCCCGCGCGCATGGACATAGTCGGCGAGCGCCTTGATCCCCGACGGGAAGCGCGTCGGCTCCGCGGTCAGGTTGCCGTCCTTGTCGCGCGCGCCTTCCCAGCAGTCGTCGATGATGACGTAGCGGTAGCCGAGCTCGCGCATTCCGTTGGTGGCGATGGCATCGGCGTTGGCGCGGATGTCGGCTTCCGTCACCTTGCATTCGTACTTGTTGTAGCTGTTCCACCCCATCGGCGGCAGCTGCCCGAGACCGTTCGGCGTGCGCGCCGGATCCTGGCTGGCGGGGATGAAGTTGGGATCGCCCGCTTCCTGCGCCAGCGCCGGCAGCGCCAGCCCGGCCAGCAGCATCGCTGCCGCCAGCGCGACGCGCGACCAAACGCCTCGAAGCGCGGAAATAAATGTCATCGGCTTCCTCCCTGCCCCGTTCGCCGGGCTCGTAAAAGTCTCTAGACGAGCTTTTGACTATTTGATAGCGATAACAGCAACAGGATCGGGCTCAGTGAATGGCCCGGCATTCCGAGGGGACCGCGCCGATGATCCACGTCGTCACGAAAAATGGTAGCGCTGCCAGTGCCGTGCGCGGCCGCGCCGGGCCGGGGCTGCGCACCGGCATCTCGCTCGTCGCGCTGCTCGCCGGTGCCGCGGCGGCGGCACAGACCGCGCCGACGGCCGACACGATCGCCAGCGGCGACCAGGTGCCGCCGCCGGGCAGCCCCGCGCCGGCCGATCAGCAGACCGCGCCCGACAACATGACGGTGCCCGGATCGCGCACGGGCGCGGTTGAGGGCAGCGAGACGATCGTCGTCACCGGCGTCCGCCGCTCGCTGACGCTGGCGCAGGACATCAAGCGCGACGCCGACACGGTCATCGACTCGATCTCGGCAACGGATATCGGTGCCTTCTCCGATCGTTCCGTCGCCGAGTCGCTGCAGCGCATCGCCGGCGTCACGGTGTCGCGCTTCGCCTCGCCGACCGACACGCAGCACCTGACCGGCGATCCCGGCCAGGTCGTCGTCCGCGGCCTGACGCAGGTCGCGACGCGGGTCAACGGGCGCGAGAGCTTCTCGGTCAACCCGCAGCGCGGGCTCAACTTCGCCGACATCTCGACCGAGCTGCTGAGCCAGGTCGACGTCTACAAGAACCAGACGGCCGACCTCATCGAAGGCGGCATCGGCGGCACCGTCGACCTCCACACCCGCGTCCCCTTCGACCAGAAGGGGCAGCTGATTTCGGTGACCGCGAGCGGCGCCTACGAGACGCTGGCGAAATCGGGCGACCCCGACGTCTCGGCGCTCTATTCGAACCGCTGGCACACCAGCATCGGCGAGATCGGCTTCCTCGCCTCCGGCTCGTACACCGAGACCCGCACCGATTCGCAGAACGAACAGCTCGGCCAGACGGTGAAGCTCGACGCCAGCTATTTCGGGACGCCGACCAACGCCTATCTGCCGGGCGGCATCTACTGGCGCGACGCGATCTACGACCGCACCCGCATCGGCGCGTCGGCGGCGGCGCAGTGGCGCAGCAACGACCAGCGCTACGAGCTGACGGTCCAGTACAACCTGTCCGACTATACCCAGGTCGACAACGAACAGGCGCTGACCCAGGCGTTCACCGACGGCGCCTACGCGACCGCCGCCTCGGCGCGCTATGCCTGTAACACGCCGGCCTGCGACCTGCGCTATGCGCCGGGCGGCGGCTATGCCTACGACTACACCGGCTACTACGCGCCGACGCCGGGAACCGGGCCGTTCCAGTTCAACCGCACCGGGCAGTTCGTCTTCGGCACGCCGTCCGACCGGGCGAGCAACTATGGCGGGTTCGCGGATCAACCTGTGCTTGACGCGAATGGTAATCAAGTCATTCAAAACGGTGTGCCGCTATTCAGGACCGGGCCGCGCAATGCCGCTGGCCAACCCTTGTTCAGCTTCATCCAGCCCAATTCGATCCCCGTGCTGACGAACGACATCCGCTCGGCGCAGCAGACGTGGACGCAAGGCATCTTCTCGCGCCAGCACGACCAGACGCAGGATCTCAGCGCCCACTTCCGCGCTCATCCGACCGAGCGGCTGACGCTCGACCTCGACTATCAGCACATCTTCGCCAATTCGTACCAGGAATTCCGCAGCTCCGAGTACCAGACCTTCTCGACCATCACCGTCGACCTGCGCGGGAAGGACCCGCGCTTCTCGATCAACACGCTAAACCCCTACAACTTCAATTCGTCGCCCGGTGCCGCCGCTAATCCGAACAACTACATACCGCGCGACAACCTCGACGAATATTACGACGGGTCGGCCTACTCGAACGTCATCCGTGGCGACGGCCAGTATAAGTTCGATACAACCTGGCTCGATTCGCTCCAGTTCGGCGGCCGCTACTCGGACCGCGAGCAGACCTACGACGCCTCGGTCTACAACTGGGGGTCGACCTATGCGACGTGGAACAGCAACGCGCCGCAGAACGCGCAGCTGAGCACTGCCGCCTATAACGGCCTGTACACGACGACCAACCGCTTCAGCGGCTATTTCAACGGCGCGCTGACGACCGACTCGCCGTTCGTCTTTCCCAACCCCGCCGTGCTCGCCAACCGGTCGGTCTACGAGCAGCGTGGCGTCGCCGCCGAACTGGCCAACTCGCCCAAT
>JAFARM010000418.1 GCA_019245455.1 Sphingomonadaceae bacterium
CCGGCGCAGGACGGGACCCATCCTGTACGACCCGCCGTGCTTGATGGTCCCGGCCTGCGCCGGGATGACAGTGGGGGGAGGCGTCGGCACCCGTTGCTCGCCGCCTTCTGCGGTGGCATGGACACGGCCACGCCGCCAGGCTCCTCCCCCGCCGGGGGAGGTGGCACGGCGCAGCCGTGACGGAGGGGGCCGGCGCGAGCGGCCACGGCGACGTGCACCGCCCCCTCCGTCGCGCTTCGCGCGCCACCTCCCCCCAAGGGGGAGGAGCAATGGAGGCCTCATGAAGTCTGCCGTCTTTGCCGCCCTGCTCGTCGCCGCCCCCGCCGCCGCCGCGACCCCATCGGGCATCAGCGACGCCAGCCTGAAGGCCGACACGGCGCAGCTCGCCTCCGACGCGTTCGAGGGGCGCAAGCCCGGGACGCCCGGCGGCGACAAGGCGGTCGCCTATATCGAGCAGCGCTTCGCCGCGATTGGGCTCGAGGCCGGCAATCACGGCCGCTGGACGCAGGACGTGCCGCTGGTGACGATCACCACCGCGCCGACGCCGCTGGTGCTGAGCGGATGCGCCGGTGGGGCGCAGGAGTGCCGCGCCGCGACCCGGACGGCGCTCAGCTACGGCACCGACGTCGTTCTCTGGACCAAGCGGCAGGTGGCGACGCAAACGCTGGCCAACTCCCCCGTCGTCTTCGTCGGCTACGGCATTACCGCGCCCGAGAAAGGCTGGGACGACTATGCCGGCCTTGACGTGCGCGGCAAGACGGTCGTCATCCTGGTCAACGACCCCGACTGGCAGACGCCCACCGCGGGCAAGGACGCCGGCCCGTTCGAGGGGCGCGCCGAGACCTATTACGGCCGCTACACCTACAAGTTCGAGGAGGCCGCGCGCCACGGCGCCGCCGCCGCCTTCGTCGTCCACGACACCGAACCCGCCGGCTATGGCTGGAACGTCATCACGACGAGCTGGACCGGCCCGCAGATCGACCTCGACCAGCCCGACAAGGGCATGGGCCGCGTCGGCGTCGAGGGCTGGATCACCAAGGCGGCGTTCGAGCGGATGCTGGGGGCGGCGGCGACGGGCAAGGACCTGTTCGCGCTGACCAAGGCGGCGCAGACCAAGGGCTTCCGCGCCGTGCCGCTGGGCCTGCAGGCCTCGGCGACGCTCAGCAACGAGATCACCCATTCGGCATCGAAGAACGTCATCGGCGTCATCCCCGGCAGGCGCTTCCCGAGCGAGACGGTGCTCGTCACCGCCCACTGGGACCACCTCGGCCGCTGCCCGGCGGACGCGACCGGCGACGACATCTGCAACGGCGCGGTCGACAATGCGTCGGGGGTGGCGGGCGTGCTGACCCTTGCTGAGGCGTTCGCGCGGGGGCCGCAGCCGGCGCGGACGGTCGTGTTCATGGCGGTGACCGGCGAGGAATCGGGCCTGCTCGGCTCGCGCTGGTACGCCGAGCACCCGGTCTATCCGCTCGCGCTGACCGCCGGCGGGGTCAACATGGACGGGCTGAACGTCGGCGGGCGGACGCACGACATCACCATTTCGGGCGGCGGCAAGTCCGACCTCGACACCATGGCCACCCTCGTCGCCAAGGCGCAGGGCCGCTTCGTCGCCCCCGAGCCGAGCCCGGAGAAGGGCGGCTATTTCCGCTCCGACCACTTCAGCTTTGCGAAGCTCGGCGTGCCGATGCTCCGCGCCGGCAGCGGTGTCGACCGCTTGGATGGCGGCATCCCGGCGGGGCAGGCGGCGGCGGCCGACTATACCGCCCACCGCTACCACCAGCCGAGCGACAATTACGACCCGAAGTGGGACTGGTCGGGCGCGGTCGAGGACCTCGATCTCTACTACGCCGTGCTGCGCGGCCTTGCCGACAGCCACGCCTGGCCCAACTGGTATGCGGGCACCGAGTTCAAGGCGATCCGCGACACGACCGCCGGCGAGCGCCACCCGTGACCGCGCGCCAGCCGGCCGAGTGGGCGCCTCACGTGGCGACGTGGACCGCCTTTCCCAGCCATCCCGACCTGTGGGAGGATGACCTCGGCCCGGCGCAGGCCGAGGTTGCGGCCATGGTCTGGGCGATCGCCGAGCACGAACGGGTCGAGCTGCTCGTCGCCACCGAGGACGCCGCCGCCGCCGCGCACGAAGCGCTGCACGGGGCCAACGTCCGCTTCCACCGGGTCGGCTTCGGCGACATCTGGCTGCGCGACACCGGCCCGCTGTTCTTGGGCAGCGAGGCGGGGCCGGCGGCGGCGGGGTTCCGCTTCAACGGCTGGGGCGGCAAATACCACCTCGATGGCGATGAGGCAGTGGCCGGGTTCGTCGCGCACGCGGCCGGCGTGCCCCTCGCCCGCCACGACTGGGTGCTCGAGGGCGGGGCGATCGAGGTCGACGGCACCGGCCTGTGCGTGACGACCGAGGCGTGCCTGCTCAACCCCAACCGCAACCCGCGCATGGACCGCGGCGAGGTCGAATCGCACCTGCGCCGCGACCTCGGCATTACCCAAGTGCTGTGGCTCGGCGACGGGCTGGCGAACGACCATACCGACGGCCACGTCGACAATCTCGCCCGCTTCGTCGCGCCCGGCGTGCTGGCGCTGCCGAGGCCAAGCGGCAGCGACGACCCCAACGCCGACGCCTTCGCCGACGCGCACGAGCGCGCCCGCGACTTCGGGTTGGACGTGGTCCGCATCCCCTCGCCGGGACGGGTCGAGGCGGGCGGTGAGGTCGTGCCCGCCAGCCACATGAACTGGTACGTCGCCAACGGCGTCGTCGTCGTGCCGGTGTACGGCACCGGCCATGACGACGCGGCGGTGGCGGCAATCGCCGCGCTGTTCCCGGGCCGGCGCACGGTCGGCCTGCGCGCGAACGCGATCCTGACCGGCGGCGGCAGCTTCCACTGCATCACCCAGCAGCAGCCGGGGTGAGGCGCGCGCTTCGCTCAACGCTGTCATCTCCGCGAAAGCTGGGACCCATCTCCCGAAGCGGCTCCAGCCGCGTCGCTCATTCGGGCGAGCGGATGGGTGTGGCCCGCCCGCACCCTACAGCCGCCGTCTGCGCGCGCGTCTTGACTAGTAGGAAGCCGTTTCCGACCCTCACCGAACGACGTGGGAGGACGAGCGATGGACAAGCGAAGCGCAGCGGTGGCGGCGGCGGCAGGCGCGGCGGCGGTGCCGTCCTTCGCCGGCAGCACGCGGCAAAGGAACCGTGGCGGTTCGCCCGGGAGCGGGTCCCGGGGGTACTTAACGTTACCTTTGTCAACTTCCGTTCATCCTGGCGAGCCGCCGCTCACCGCTCCGGTTCGCCCGCCTGCCGCCGCCCGACCGCCGTGCTTCCGTGCGCCGCCGCGCTCGGCTAGGGAGCGCGCATGACCATCACCGTCGCCGCCCTCCAACTCGCCTTCACCGACGACATGGACGCCGACATCGCCGCGACCGCCGCCGCCGTGCGCGCGGCGGCGGCGAGGGGCGCGCAGGTCATCCTGCCGCCCGAGCTGTTCCAGGGCTTTTACTTCTGCCGCCACGAACGCGACACGTTCTTCGCCCGCGCCTTCCCGACTCAAGAGCACCCTGCGGTCGCGGCGATGCAGCAGGTCGCGCGCGAGACCGGCACGTACATCCCGGCGAGCTTCTTCGAGGCCGACGGCCCGCATCATTACAACAGCCTGGCGATGATCGACCCCGCGGGCCGCGTCATGGGCGTCTACCGCAAGAGCCACATCCCCGACGGGCCGGGGTATGAGGAGAAGTTCTACTTCCGCCCCGGCAACACCGGGTTCAAGGTGTGGGACACCGCGCACGGCCGCATTGGCGTCGGCATCTGCTGGGACCAGTGGTTCCCCGAGACCGCGCGGGCGATGATGCTGATGGGGGCGGAGGTGCTGTTCTACCCGACCGCGATCGGCTCCGAGCCGGCCGAGCCCAACCTCGACACGCGGCGGATGTGGATCCGCGCCATGGTCGGCCACGCGGTGTCGAACGTCGTGCCGGTGGTCGCCGCGAACCGCACGGGGGTCGAGGAGGACCAGCGCTTCTACGGCAACAGCTTCATCGCCGACCAGCGCGGCGACCTCGTCGACGAACTCGGCACCGACGAGACGGGGGCGGTGGTGGCGACGTTCGACCTCGCCGAGGTGCGGGCGAACCGGGCGAGCTTCGGGTTTTTCAGGGACCGGCGGCCGGAGTTGTACGGAAGATTGGCGCGGGATGAATAGCTTCCCCTCCCCTTCAGGGGAGGGGCGAGAGACGCGCGGAACGCGCGGCCCGGGGGTGGGGCAGTGCGGTAATCCGCTGACTTCCCCACCCCCGGCCCCTCCCCTGAAGGGGAGGGGAGGCTGCAGCCCTACGCCGCCAGCGCCTCGCTCGCCGCCAGCCACTTCGCCTCGGCCTCTTCGAGCGCCTTCGCCACCGTCGCGCGGGTCTTCATCAGCGCCGGGACGCCGGCCAGCCGGTCGGCCCCGGTCGCCTTCGCCGGGTCGGCGAGCGCGGCGTCGAGCTGCGCCAGGCGGGTCGCCAGCCGCGTCATGTCGGCCTCGGCCTCACGGGCGCTGCGCTTGAGGACGACCGCCTTCGCTCGGTCGGCCTGGCTTTCGGCGCGGGCGACGTGGCCGGGCTTGGCCGGTGCGGTTGCCGGGCGCTTCTGGGGGCGCGCCTCGCCGCGGCCGAGGATGCGGTCGGTATAGTCGTCGAGGCTGCCAGCGAACTCGCCGGCATGACCATCCTCGACCAGCACCAGCCGGTCGGCGGCGGCCTCGACCATGTGGCGGTCGTGGCTGACGACGACGACCGCGCCGCCATAGTCGTTCAGCGCCTGCACCAGCGCCTCGCGCGCGTCGACGTCGAGGTGGTTGGTCGGCTCGTCGAGGATCAAGAGGTGCGGCGCGTCGCGGGTGATGATGGCGAGGGCCAGCCGCGCCCGCTCGCCGCCGCTCATCTTGCCGACCTTCTGCTCGGCCATCGCGCCCGAGAAGCCGAAGCGCCCGAGCTGGCCCCTGACCGCTGCCGGCTTCGCGCCGGGCATGGCGCGCGTCATGTGCTCGAGCGGTGTGTCGTCGGCGTCGAGCTCCTCGACCTGGTACTGAGTGAAATAGCCGACCTTGAGCTTGGTCGTCGCCGCCACCGCGCCGTCCAGCGCCGGCAGCTGCCCGGCGAGCAGGCGCGCCAGCGTCGTCTTGCCGTTGCCGTTGCGGCCCAGCAGCGCCAGCCGGTCGTCGGGGTCGAGGCGGAGGTCGATGTTCGACAGCACCGGCCGCCCGCCATAGCCGACGGCGGCATGGTCGAGCTGGACCAGCGGCGGCTTCAAGGCGGCGGGCGAGGGGAAGTCGAACACCAGGCTGGGATCGGTCGCGACCTCGGCGATCGGCTGCATCTTGGCCAGCGCCTTCGCCCGCGACTGCGCCTGCTTGGCGGTCGACGCGCGCGCCGAGTTCCGCGCGATATAGTCCTGGAGCTTCGCCCGCTGCGCCGCCTGCGCCTCGCGTGCGCTCGACAGCTGCGCCAGCCGCTCGTTGCGCTGCCGCTCGAAGTCGTCGTAGCCGCCGGGGTAGAGCGTGATCTTGCCGCCCTCCAGATGCAGGATGTGGTCGACGACATTGTTCAGCAGGTCGCGCTCGTGGCTGATGACGATCATCGTCGCGCGGTAGGTCTTGAGGAAGCTCTCCAGCCACAGCGTCGCTTCGAGGTCGAGGTGGTTCGACGGCTCGTCGAGCAGCAGCAGGTCGGGCTGCGAGAACAAGAGCGCAGCGAGCGCGACGCGCATCCGCCAGCCGCCCGAATAGCTGTCGAGCGGCCGGTGCTGCGCCGCCTCGTCGAAGCCGAGGCCGACGAGGATGCGCGCCGCGCGCGCCGGGGCGGTGTGGGCGTCGATCGCCGTCAGCCGCTCGTGGATCTCGGCGATGCGGTGGAGGTTGGCCGGGTCGGCGTGGTCGAGCCCCTCCTCCTCGGCGAGCAGGGCGGCGCGCTCGGTGTCGGCGGCGAGCACCGTCTCGAACGGCGTCGTGCTGCCCGCCGGTGCCTCCTGCGCGACATAGCCGATGCGGGCGGCCTTGGGCATATCGATGCCGCCGTCGTCGGGCGTGTTCGCCCTCGCGATCAGCTTCATCAGCGTCGACTTGCCCGCGCCGTTGCGCCCGATCAGCCCGACCCGCGCGCGCGGCGGGATCGCCGCCGTCGCGCGGTCGAGGATGGTCCGCCCGCCAAGGCGGACGGTGACGGCGTTGATCGACAGCATGGCCGCGCCGTAGCACGCGGCGGCAAGGTGCGGAAGCTAGGGCGCGGCGGCGGCCTTCGCGGAGCCGGCGGCGGCGGCATCGGGTGGCAGGTGCCTGGCGAGGAAGTCGAGCGTCGCCGTCAGCATCGCCGTTCGCGTCTCCCCGCGCGACAGCCAGTGGTCCTCGCTCGCCAGCGTGACGAACTCGGGCGGGTGCCCGGCCTTGGTCAGCGCCGCGGCCATGATCCTGCTCTGCTCATAGTTGACGACGGTGTCGTCCTTGCCGTGGATCAGGAGGACGGGCACGTCGACCTTGGCGGCGAGCTTCGCCGGCGAGATGGCGTCGAGCGCAGGGTCGCTGCGGCTCTTGGCACCCATGAAGCGCTGCCAGGAGCGCAGCGTCGAGTTGTTGCTGCCGGCCGTGAGGTCGGTCTCGTAGGCGAGCATGGCGCGCAGGTCGCCCGGCCCGGCGACGCTGACCGCGCAGCGATAG
>JAFARM010000006.1 GCA_019245455.1 Sphingomonadaceae bacterium
GCGCTCGGCGGCGACGCGGGCGGCGACGCCGCGGATGCGTTCGATCCCGGCCATCGACGTGCCGCCGAACTTCATGACGATGCGGGCCACGCTGTTCTTGCTTCCCGTTGCGACGACGGCGGCACTTGGCCCCCACGGCGCGCGTGATAGAGGACGAGGGGATTTAGGCAAGGTTGGGGGGGTTGAAGCCGCCCCAAGCCCTTCTTCGTCATCCCCGCGCAAGCGGGGACCCATCTCCCGAGCTTTGCCCTACCGCGACGGGCTTCGTCGCCACCGGGCGGGCGGCTGGAGATGGGTCCCCGCGTTCGCGGGGATGACGGCTGTTGATTGTGGAGACCGCGATGACCGCAACCATCGACGCGCGCGAAGCCGGCTTCTTCGGGGCGCTCGCCGGCGACTGGTGGGACCCGAACGGCAGCTCGGCGATGCTCCACCGGGTCAACCCGCTGCGGCTGCGCTACATCCGCGACGCGGTGCCGGGGCTCGACCCGCGCGCGCGTCGGCCGCTGGCGGGCAAGCGCGCGCTCGACGTCGGCTGCGGCGCGGGGCTGCTGACCGAGCCGCTGGCGCGGATGGGGGCGGACGTCACCGGCATCGACGCTGCGCCGGAGAACATCGCCGCGGCGCAGGCGCACGCGCGGACAAGCGGTCTGACCATCGACTATCGCTGCGGCGAGGTGGCGACGCTCGCCGCCGAGGGGAGGCGCTTCGACCTCGTCACCTGCCTCGAGGTGGTCGAGCACGTCGCCGACGTGCCCGCCTTCCTCGCCAGCCTGCGGGCGCTGACCGCCGACGACGGCGTGCTGGTGCTATCGACGCCCAACCGCACGCCGCTCAGCTACGCGACGCTGATCGTCGGGGCCGAGCGGATCGCGCGGACGATCCCGCGCGGCGCGCACGACTGGAACAAGTTCCTGACGCCCGACGAGCTGACGGCGGCGCTGGCGAGCGCGGGTTTCCGCGTTACCGGCACCGCCGGGCTGACGTGGCGGCCGGGGACGGGGTTCGCCCTCGGCCGCGATACGTCGGTCGATTATTTCGTGACGGCGCTGTCGGCCTAGTAGAACAGGCCCTGGATCACCCGCACGATCCGCCCGTCCCAGTTGCGGACAAGGAGCGCGTCGGGGCCGTAGCGGACCCAGTGCGTGCCAGCGAAGGGCGGCGGCAGGCGATAATAGCCATAGTCGATGTAGTAGCGGCGGTCCCAAAAGACGCGCGGCAGGTAGGTGCCGACGCCGAAGTAGCGGTAGCCATAGCCGCGCGGGTAGAAGAACGGTTCGGCGTGGAAACGGGCGAAGCGGTCGCCGTCGCCGTAATGGCGGCGGTCGTCGCCGTAGCGGAAGTCGCGCCGCTCGTCGCCGCGCCAACCGCCGCGATCGTCGCCGCGATTCCCGCGATCGTCGCCGCGGTATCCGCCGCGGTCGTCCCCACGGTAGCCGCCGCGGTCGTCGCCACGGTAGCCGCCGCGGTCGTCGGGGCGATAGGCTCCCCGGTCGTCGGGCCGGCCGCGGTCATCGCGATAGCCGCCGCGGTCGTCGGGACGCTGACCACGATCGTCGGGGCGTTGACCATGATCATCGGGACGCTGGCCGCGGTCGTCGCGGCGGTGCTGCTCGTCGCGCGCATCGGGCGGCGGCACCTGCGCCAGCGCCGGCGCGGCGGCGGCGAGCAGCAGGGCGGACAGGATCAAGGGGCGCATCGGCGTTCCTTTCGGTTCTGGACGGCCGGAAACGGCCGCTACGCCCATAGATCGCACCACGCGCGTGAACGATCCGTGAGGCGCGAACTTAGGCACGGTTCATCAACGATCTTGCGTTCGGCGCTATAGACAGACGAGGACAATCGCAGCTCCAATTCCGACGTTGGCGCCCACGTAAGCTCCTACTGACGCGGCCGCCGCCTCAACAGCTGCAGCCGTCAGGGCCGCGCTACCCAGAATAAAGATGACTTTGGCTTCGACAGCAGGAGGAAGAGGTAAAGCCGGCGCTGATATCAAGGTTATCTTTCCGGCAAGGCTGATGGTTCCAGAAAACTCCAAGTCGTCTACTTTGCCCTTGGCCTCAGCACTTTCGATTGAAAATGCAAAGATGTTAGGAGGCTGAAATGTTGTTTTGATACTATATAGCTTGTGCGAGCCATTGGCGAAAGTAATAGTCTGACCAAGAGAAGGTGAGACAGTCTGTTCTTTCGGATCGAAGTTAAGTGAGAGGCTTGCGGCAACCGTCGACAGTTGAGACTCGTGTTTCTGCTTGACCTCTGCCGACCATGAGCCATCTGGAGAGATGGTCACACCGTCTAAGGGTTTGCCCCCGGACGAGGTCGTGAAGGTGCTTTCAACTGTCGCTTCCCAAATATATCCAACATTGCCAGCCAAAGCGAAGCCGCGATTGCTGCTAAGTGTCAGTTTGATGCTCAATCCTCCCATATCGAGCGGCTGCGCAGGCGGAAATGACCAAGGGCCGAGAAAGAGGGGTGGGCTTGCGCCGGATGTCAGGCGTGCGGGGCTCAGTTCGTTATAGCGGCAGGAAGAGGATGGATCGGGCCTTGATCGAGGCACATTGTCGGGCGAGCCAACGCGTGTCGGTGCCGCAGGAATCAGCAGCCATTCACCGGCAAATATTCGTTGCGAATGCGAGCGGCCGTTCGCCTGAGCAATTAGATTCCAGAGCGTTCCGTCTCCGTATGATAGCTCGGCGAGGTGCCACAAGGTATCGCCACGATGAACTTTGTATCGACGGCTTGAATGTGCTCGCATCCTCGCTCCCCCGCGAGTGGAGCAAGTTATACGAAGAAAGCTTCAAGATGAAGACTTAGAGGAACCGCGCGACCACGTCGCGGTAGCTGCGGCTGACCTTGATCTGGGTGCCGCTGCCCAGCACCAGGAAGCATTCGCCGTTGGTGTGCGGCTTGACCGACTTGACGTTGTCGAGGTTGACGATGGTCGAGCGGTGGACGCGCTGGAAGCGGCGCGGGTCGAGGCGCTTTTCCAGGTCCTTCATCGTCTCGCGCAGGATCAGCGTCTGCGCGGCGGTATAGATGCACATATAGTCGCCCGCCGCATCGATGCGTTCGATGTCATCGACCTCGACGCGGAAAATCTGGCCGCGGTCCTTGATGTTGATGATCTTCTCAAACCGGCTGGCGGCCGGGTCGGGGGCGGCGGCGAGGTCTTGCGGAAGCGCGTCCGGGGCGACGTCGGCGAGGATCTCCTGCAGGCGCCCGCGCTCCTCGCAGCTGCGCTTCTCCGCCAGGCGGGTGCGGACGCGCTCGATCGTCGCGGCCAGCCGGTCCTCGTCGACGGGCTTCATCAGATAGTCGACGGCGTGCGCCTCGAACGCCTTCAGCGCGTGCTCGCCGTACGCGGTGACGAAGACGACGAGCGGCGGCTCGACTTCGGCCAGTCCCGACAGCACCGAAAAGCCGTCGAAGCCCGGCATCTGGATGTCGAGGAAGACGAGATCGGGCTTCAGCGTCTTGATCGACCGGATCGCCTCGCGGCCGTTGACGCAGCGGTCGACGATCTCGATGTCGTCGAAGCCGGCAAGGCGGACCTCAAGGCCCTGGATGGCGAGGCGTTCGTCGTCGACCAGGATGGTTCGGATCATGCGGCACTTTCCCTCGCCGGAATCTGCGCCCCCGCCTTCAGGTCGATCCGTTCCGCCGGTGCGACACCGTCGTCGTCCGCTTTGCCGTCGGACGTCTGGAACGGGATGTCGATCAGCACGATCAGTCCGCGCGGATCGTTCGGCTCGAGCTCGAACCGGTGATCGTCGCCGTACGCCTGGGCGAGACGGTCGCGGATGTTCG
>JAFARM010000166.1 GCA_019245455.1 Sphingomonadaceae bacterium
AAGCGCAAGATCCGCATCGCCAAGGGCAGCGGCACGACGGTGCAGGACGTCAACAAGCTGATGAAGATGCACCAGGAGATGGAGGGCGCGATGAAGCGCCTGAAGAAGATGGGCGGCATGAAGGGCATGGCGGCGATGCTCGGCCGCATGGGCGGCGTCGGCGGCGCGGCGGGGCTGCCCGACCTGGCGGGGATGCTGGGGCCGGGCGGGCCGGGGGGAGCGATGCCGAAGCTGCCGCCGAACTTCGCCAAGTTCAACAAGCGGTAGGCGCGCTTCCGCTTTCGCTTTCGCGGCAAAGTCGCTATAGGGCCGCGCTTCGAATCACTCGCATAGGAAACCGAATGTCTCTCGCAATCCGGCTCGCTCGTGGCGGCATGAAGAAGAAGCCGTACTACCGAATCGTCGTCACGGACAGCCGCAACGCCCGCGACGGCCGCTTCCTGGAGAAGATCGGGACGTACAACCCGCTGCTGAACAAGGAGAACCCGGACCGGGTGAAGCTCGATGGCGAGCGGGCGGCGCACTGGATCGGCGTTGGCGCGCAGCCGTCGGACCGGGTGGCGCGCTTCCTCGACGCCGCCGGAATCCGCACGCGCGCGGCGAAGAACAACCCGAAGAAGGGCGAGCCCGGGGCCAAGGCCAAGGAGCGCGCCGAGGCCGCGGCGATGAAGCAGGCCGAGCTCGACGCGGCGGCGGCCGAGGCCGCGGCGGCTCCGGCGGAGGAGCCGGCGGTCGATGCCGCGACCGAGACCGACGCCTCGCCGGCGGGCGCGGCGGTCTGATCGACACAGCGTTCTCCGCCCGATCCCGGCTGCGGCCGATGACGGCGGTGACGGCGGGGAGCGCGTTCGGTGGTTGAACCGGCGGGGGCGCGCATCGCACTCGCCGTGATTGCCGGCGCGCACGGCGTGCGGGGCGAGGTGCGCCTCAAGCTGTTTACCGACGACGCGGCGAGCCTCAGCCGATATAAGGCGTTCGACACCGACCGTGGCGTACTGACACCCCTTTCCGTTCGCGACGACGGTCAGGGCGGGGCACGCGCACGGTTTGCCGAGGTCAGCGACCGCACCGCCGCCGAGGCCCTGCGCGGCCTGACCCTGTCAGTCCCCCGCGACGCTTTGCCTCCGCTCGCCGAGGGCGAGTATTACCACGTCGACCTGATCGGGCTGGCGGTGGTCGACACGGCAGGGGCGGAGGTCGGCACGGTCGTCGCGGTCGAGAATTACGGCGCCGGCGACATCCTGGAGATCGAGAAGCTCGACCGGCGGACCTTCATGGTTCCCCTGATCCCAGCCGCCGTTCCCCATATCGGGGAGCGGGTCGTAGTAGACGCGGCGTTCGTCGACTAGTATATACATCGTGTATATACGGAGGCGGCGATGGCGGTGACCAAGGTCTTCAAGTCGGGCAACTCGGTCGCCGTGCGCCTGCCCGCCGCGTTCAAGGCCATTCCCGGCACGCCGGTCGAAGTCCGCGAGGAACAGGGCCGCTGGGTGGTCGAGCCGGTCGAGAAGCCGAAGAAGAAGTTCAATGTGGGCAAGGTTGCGGGATCGGCGATGAACCTGCAGCCGGTGACCGACCGCAGCCTGGCCGAGCGGCCACTGGCATGGCCGCTGCCACGCCCGGGTGACGAGGCGTGAAGTACCTGCTCGACACCAACGTCATCATCGCGCTTACCATGAACAACAACGCCGGCGTGGTCGCCCGCGCCGGCGAGTGCGAGGACGGCGACCTGGTCACCTCCTCCATTGCAGTCGCCGAGGTCGCCTACGGCGCGGCACGGTCGGACCCGCCGGCAGTCGACCAGCTCCGCGCCTTCGTCGAGGAGGTGCCGGTGCTCGACTTCGACTTCAAGGCGGCGATCGCTTATGCCGCCATTCCGTTCAAGCGCGCGAGCTACGACCGGCTGATCGCTGCCCACGCCTTGTCGAACGACCTGACGGTTGTCACGGCAAATGTTGCCGATTTCACCGACGTGCCGGGGTTGCGCGTCGAGGACTGGACCTCGTGAGCAGCGACACGCTCGATCGCGTCCGGGAGATCGTCGCTCATCACAGTGGCGTTCGGCTCGACCGCCTCTACGCAACATCGGCGATCGATCAGGATGTGAAGATCAGCGGCGACGATGTGACCGAACTCGCCGAAGCGTTGGCAAAGGAGTTCGGCGAGCAAGTTTGGTCGTGGCCCTGGCAGCGCTTCGCCGAGTTGAGCGAACCTAGCGCACTGGTGTTCCCTTATTTCGTTTGGCGCTTGCTCATCTGGCCGATCCGCGGCCGGCTGTTCGACCCGAGCCCATTCGAACGCCTGGAACTCGGCCACATCGCCGCCGTCATCGACCTTGGCGAGTGGTTCGAGCCATGACCTTCGCCGCCGGCGTCCTCACTCTCTATCCCGAGATGTTCCCAGGGCCGCTCGGGCACAGCCTGGCGGGGCGGGCGATGGCAGACGGGAGCTGGAGCCTCAGCGCGCTGCACCTGCGCGAGTTCGCCACCGACAAGCACCGCACCGTCGACGACACGCCGGCGGGCGGCGGGCCGGGCATGGTGCTACGCGTCGATGTCCTCGCCCGCGGGGTTGCGGCGCTGCGCGACACGCTCCCCGCGGGCGTGCCGGTGCTGGCGCTGACCCCGCGCGCGCCGCTGCTGACGCAGGCGCGGGTGCGGGCGCTGGCGGCGGGGCCGGGCGTCGGCCTTGTCTGCGGGCGGTTCGAGGGATTCGACGAGCGGCTGTTCACCGGTCCCTACGGCGTCGAGCCGGTCAGCATCGGCGACTTCGTCCTGTCGGGCGGCGAGCCCGCGGCGCTCGTCGTGCTCGACGCTTGCATCCGCCTGCTGCCCGGCGTAATGGGCGCGGCCGAAAGCGCAACGCACGAGAGCTTCGAACAGGGGCTGCTCGAACACCCGCATTACACCCGCCCCGCGACGTGGGACGGGCTAGGGGTCCCCGAGGTCTTGCGGTCGGGGGACCACGCGAAGGTCGCCCGCTGGCGGCAGGCGCGGTCCGAGGAGGACACAC
>JAFARM010000229.1 GCA_019245455.1 Sphingomonadaceae bacterium
ATCCCCGCGAACGCGGGGACCCATCTCCCAAAGCTTGCCGCCCTGCGACCGCTCGCGCCCACCTGGCCCAACGGCGGGCGATGGGTCCCCGCTTTCGCGGGGATGACACGTGGCAAGTTGGCGGTCCTGCGGGGCAGGAACCCGCCCGCCCCTTTCCCTTTGCCCCCCGCGCGCCTAAACGCCGCCGGATGCCCGCCCGTACCCCGTCGCCCGCCGTCAAGGCGCTGCTCGACTTCGCGCCGCTGCTGGTGTTCTTCGTCGCCAACCGCGTCGCCGGCATCTACACCGCGACCGCCGCCGTCATGGCGACGACGCTGGGCAGCATGGCGGTGGCGCGCTTCCGATATGGCCGGATCCAGCCGATGCTGTGGTTCGTGGGCGCGATGGTGTTCGTCTTCGGCACGGCGACATTGCTGTTCCACGACGCCGAGTTCATCAAGATCAAGCTGACCGCGATCTATGTCCTCTTGGCCAGCGTCCTGCTGTTCGGCGTCGCCACCCGGCGCCCGCTGCTGCAGACCGTCCTCGGCGAGACCTTTCCGGCGCTGAGCGCGGCGGGCTGGCGCAAGCTGACGCGCAATTGGATCGTCTTCTTCCTCGCGCTGGCGGCGCTGAACGAGGTGCTGCGGCGGACCTTGAGCGACACCGACTGGGTGACGTTCAAGGTCTTCGGCGTCACCGGCCTGACCTTCGTCTTCGCGCTGGCGCAGACGCCGATTTTGCTGCGGCACCGGGCGGATTAGCTGAAGTCGCGGATGCGCAGCTCATCCGGTCGGGTGGCCAACCCCCGCGGCCGCTCATGCTGAGCTTGTCGAAGCACGCACGGACCGCTTGCACGTGCTTCGACAGGCTCAGCATGAGCGGTGTGAGGAACGGCAGCGTGCTTCGACAGGCTCAGCATGAGCGGCGGTGAGGATTTGACGAAAGTTCGCCCGGACAAGCTCAGCATGGGCGGCTGAGGATTCGACGAAAAGTTTGCTCGGCCAAAGGATGGCCGCGCTGAGATCATTTGGGCTTCGAAACCTCCCCCACCCCGCTCATGCTGAGCTTGTCGAAGCACGGGCTCGGCATGAGCGGGAGCGGCAACGCGTGCGCGTGCTTACGCCGCCAGATTCTTCGCGGTGAAATCCCAGTTGATCATCTTCGCCAGAAACGCATCCACGAACCCCGGCCGCGCGTTCTGGTAGTCGAGGTAATAAGCGTGCTCCCACAGGTCGAGCACCACGAGCGGCTTCAGACCCTCGTGGACCAGCGCCGTGTCGGCGTCGTGGGTGCTGACGACCTTCAGCGCCTGGCCGTCGTGGACCAGCCACGCCCAGCCGCTGGCGAAGTGGCCGACGGCCTCGGCCTTGAACTTCTCGGCAAAGCCCTCGACGCCGCCAAGATCGCGGTCGATCAGCTCCTTGAGCTGCCCCGAAGGCGCGCCGCCGCCGCTGGGCGACAGGCTGTTCCACAGGAAGCTGTGGTTCCACGCCTGCGCGGCGTTGTTGAACAGGCCCTGGTTGCCCTGGGCCTTGGCGGCGCGGACGACCTCCTCGTCGGAGGCGTTCGCCAGCGGGCCGTCCTTGATCGCGGCGTTGGCCTTGTCGACGTAGGCCTGGTGGTGCTTGCCGTGGTGGAAGCTCAGCGTGCGCGCCGACATATGCGGCTCGAGCGCCTCGGGAGCGAAGGGCAGGGGGGGCAGGCTGAACATGGCCGGGTCTCCTGTTGCGACTGACGCAGGTTTCGCGACCCCCTAGCCCACCTGTCCTCCCCGCGAAAGCGGGGACCCATCACCCAGCGTCGCAGGGAGCCCGCGCCTGCGATACACGGGACCGCCCCTTCTTCGCGGCTTCGCGGCTTCGCGTGAGGACTCTTTTCACGCGAAGCCGCGAAGCCGCGAAGGGGAGAAGGTGGGTGACGCCCTGCTCGTAGGGAGTCGGTTGCGCCTGCGGCGCGGGCTAGAGCATCCCGTGCCGCTTCAGCGCGTGGCGCAGCTGGTCGTAGGTCAGCGCCAGCGCGGCGGCCGTCGCTCGCTGGTTATGACGGCACTTGGCGAGCGCGGCGGCGAGGATGTTGCGCTCGTACTCGGCGACGGCGAGGCGCAGGTCGGCGACACTGGCGTGGTCGGGCACGGCGGGCGGCGGCGCGGCGGCGTCGTTCGCCGCTGGGGCAGGCAGCGCGCGGGTGGCGGCGACGCCCGGCCGCCAGGGCGAGTCGAAAGCGTCGAGCACGATCCGCCCGACCGGCACGTCCGCGTCGCCCCAGCGGTAGAGCGAGCGTTCGACGACGTTCTTCAGCTCGCGCACGTTGCCCGGCCACGGGTGGGCGGCGAGTTCGGCGGCGGCGGCAGGCGTGAAGCCGGGAAACGACGGCCAGCCGAGCTCGACCGCCATCCGCCGCCCGAAGTGCGCGGCGAGCAGCGGGATGTCGTCGGCGCGCGCCCGCAGCGGCGGCAGGGTCACCACCTCGAAGCTCAGGCGGTCGAGCAGGTCGGCGCGGAAGCGGCCGGCCTCGGCCAGCGCCGGCAGGTCCTCGTTCGTCGCACCGACGACGCGGACGTCGACGCGGATGACGCGGTTGGAGCCGAGCCGCGTCAGCTCGCCATACTCGACGACGCGGAGCAGGCGCTCCTGCGCCGCGGCCGACAGGGTGGCGATCTCGTCGAGGAAGAGCGTGCCGCCGTCGGCATCCTCGAACCGCCCGGCACGCGCCCGGGCGGCCCCCGTGAAGGCGCCGGCGTCGTAGCCGAACAGCTCGGCGTCGAGCAGGTTCTCGGGCAGCGCGGCGCAGTTCATCGTGATGAGTGGCCCCGACCACCGCGCGCTCAGCCGGTGGAGGCGCTCGGCGATCAGCTCCTTGCCGGTGCCGCGCTCGCCGATGACGAGCACCGGGCGGTTGAGGGGCGCGGCCGCCGACGCGCGCTCGACCGCGTCGAGGAAGCTGGCCGCCTGGCCGATGAGGGCGGTGGGTGCGGGCATGGACCTCCTCGATCTCCCCGGAACGGGGAGGGGGACCGCGCGGCTTCTTCAGCCGCGTGGTGGAGGGGTCGCTCGCCACCCGGCGCGCGGGTCGTCGGTGGCGACCGGCCCCTCCACCATCGCTGAAGAGCGATGGTCCCCCTCCCCGTTCCGGGGAGGAACTGTTGCGGCGACTTTAGCGAATTTTCCCGACTGTTCGCAATGACGGTGCCAACCCCGAGCGTCTGCCGGACACGACAACACGCCTTATCAATGGCTTACGCGCCCACCCCCACTTGGCACGCCCCCTGCAATGCACCCGGCATAGACGGGGATCGTCCCCGCCAAGCAGGAGACCACCAATGACCATCGTCCTTCGCCAAGCCGTCAGCCTGATCGCCGCCGCGCTGATCTCGACCGGCTTCGTCGCCGCTGCCGCCGCGCCCGCCTATGCCGCGACCCCCGTCGTCATCCTCGCCGCGACCGTCTAAACTGATGGCCCGATCGGAGACCGTCCCCATGAGCATCTTCTCGCGCACCCGCGACATCGTCGCCGCCAACGTCGCCGACCTCCTCGACCGCGCCGAAGACCCGGCCAAGATGATCCGCATGATCATCATGGAGATGGAGGAGACGCTGGTCGAAGTCCGCGCCGGGGCCGCCCGCACCATCGCCGACCAGAAGGAGATGCGCCGCGCCGTCGCCCGCGCCGAAGCCGCGCAGGCGAGCTGGGCCGAGAAGGCCGAGCTCGCCCTGTCGAAGGGCCGCGAGGACCTGGCGACCGCCGCCCTGCTCGAGAAGGCCAAGGCGAAGAGCTTCGCCGACGCGACGCTCGCCGACATCGCCCAGCTCGAGGAAGGGCTTGCCGCCAACGAGGAGGACATCCGCCGGCTGGAAGGCAAGCTGCGCGAGGCGCGGCAGCGGCAGAACACGCTCCTCACCCGCATCGAGAACGCCAGCGCGCGGAGCCGGATGCGCGCCATGTACAAGGGCCCGCGGATCGAGGACGCGTTTGCCAAGTTCGAGGTCATCGAGCGCCGCGCCGACCTCGCCGAGGGCCATGCCGACGCTTATGCGCTCGGCGGCCGCACCCTCGACGACGAGTTCGCCGACCTGAAGCAGGACACCGGCATCCAGAACGAGCTCGCCGCGATGAAGGCGCGGCTGGCGAAGAAGGAGGGCTGAGCCGTGGAAGACCTCACCCCCATCCTGATCTGCGCCCTTCTCTTCATCGGCCTGCCTTGGATCTTCTTCCACTACGTGACGCAGTGGAAGCGCGCCAAAGGCATCTCGATCGAGGACGAGCGCCTGCTCGACGACCTCCACGACACCGCCCGCCGGCTCGACGCCCGGCTCGACTCGATCGAGCGGATCATCGCCGCCGACAATCCCGGGTGGAAGGACGGCGCTCTGGGCAGCGTCGGCCACGACCGCTTGGCCGACCGCCAATCCGACCGCGAGGCCGACACGCCGCGCCTCGCCATCCGCCGCTAACAGGGGGGCTCCCATGTCCGACAGCCGCACCAGTTTCTACCTCGACAAGCGCAACGCCAAGGTTTCGGGCGTCCTCGCCGGCATCGCCGACTACTTCGACGTCGACCCGCTGTTCGT
>JAFARM010000029.1 GCA_019245455.1 Sphingomonadaceae bacterium
AGCGCGGCTCGCCCGGCACGCGGGCGCTGATCGACCGGCTGCTGAGCAATGCCGACGTCGAGCTCAACCTCGAACCCGGCGACGCCCCCGACAAGCTGACGGTGTGGCGCAAGGGATCGACCGTCTTCACCATCGACGTCACCGGCCGCGCCGCCCACGCCGGCGTCGCGCCGCAGGACGGGCGCAATGCGGCGGTCGAGCTGCTCCACCAGCTGCAGGGCTACGACACGTTCCCGCATACCGGCGAGGGGCTGACGGTCAACCTGACCCTGCTGTCGGCCGGCACGCGCAACAACATCATCCCCGACCACGCCACCGCGACGTTCAGCGTCCGCCCGCGCGTCGCGGCCCAAGCCGACGAGGTGCAGAAGGCGCTGGAGGCGGCGGCGGCGCACGTCGCGGTGCCGGGGACGACCGTGAAGATCGTCCGCGAGGGCGCCTTCCCGCCGCTGGCCGAGAACCCGGCGACGGCGGCGCTCGCGGCGCGCGCGGCGACGCTCTACGCCGCCACCGGCCGGACGCTCGGCACGGGCGGAAACGGCGGCGCGAGCGAGAGCGCGATGGCGGCGGCGAAGGGGGTGCCGGCGCTCGACGGCCTCGGCCCGGTCGGCGGCGGCTTCCACTCGGACGGCGAGTTCGTCGACCTCGCCAGCGTGACGCCGCGCCTGTACCTGCTCGCCGCCCTGATCCGCGACCTCGGGACGAACGGGGTGCCGGGGCGCTGAGCGGCCCGCCTGTAGGAGAGCGCGGGACTAGCCCCCGCCGGCGCTGACCTCGTGCATCGCCCGGGGCACCTCGGCGAGCAGCTCGCGGGCGAGGAAGCCGAGGCGGCCGTGGCGCGCCGCCAGCCGCCTTCCCGCCTCGCCGTGGAGCCAGACGCCCCACAGCGTCGCCGTCAGCGGCTCGGCCCCGCGGGCGAGCAGGCCGCCGACGATCCCGGCCAGCGTGTCGCCCGACCCGGAGGTCGCCAGCCCGACCCCGCCGCCGGCGTAGCGGAAGGTGCGGCCGTCGGGCGCGGCGACGACGGTGCTGCCGCCCTTCAGCGCGACGACCGCGCCGAAGCGCGCCGCGGCGTCGCGAGCGACCCGCTCGGGTTCGTCCAGGACCGCCTCGCGGGCCGCGCCGGTCAGCCGCTCCGCCTCGTCGCCGTCGGGCGTCAGGACGCAGCCGCCCCGCGCCCGCACGCCCTCCGCGCCGAGGTCGCGCAGGCCACCGGCATCGATCACCAGCGGCGGCCGCGCCCGGTGGGCGAGGACGGCGGCGACCAGCGCCGGCGCGTCGGCGTCCATGCCGGGGCCGACGACGACCGCATCGGCGGCCGCCAGCCGCTCGTCGAGCCCTGCCGCGGCCGGATCGATCCCGCCCGCCGGGGTCTCGGTCAGCCGGACGACCAGCGCCTCGGGGACGAGCAGGCCGAGCTGCGGACCCATCGAGGCGCAGGTGGCGATCTGCAGCTTGCCGGCCCCGGCGCGAAGGGCGGCGACGGCGGTGAGCAGGATCGCGCCGGGAACGCCGAGGCTGCCGCCCACCGCCAGGATCGCGCCGCGCGCCGCCTTGCTCTCGCCGCTGTCGTGGTCGGGCAGCGGCAGTGTCCGCAGCAGGGCTGGGTCGATCGGCGTCATCCGGCGGCGACTGCCTTGTCTGGCTCGGCGGTGACGGCGGTCGCGGCCTCGACCGGCGCGACGAAGTTGTAGCGGACGAGGTGCGGTTGGCCGTCCGGAAAGGCGTACTCGGTGACGCTGCAGTTGGCGACATCGCCGGCGCGGTCGATGCCGAGGATCGCCGCCTCGTCCATGCCTTCCAGGACGTAGCGCAGGCACAGGACGACGACCTGATGGGCGACGATGAGGACGCGGCGGCCGCGGTGGTGCAGGCTGACGCTGTCCATCAGCCCGCGCAGGCGGAGGATGACGTCGGTCCAACTCTCGCCGCCGGGCGGGCGGTGGTAGAACTTGCCGAGCATGGTCAGCGCCGCCGCCTGGTCGGGGTGGAACTCCTCGACCCCGGCGCGGGTCAGCCGGTCGAGGATGCCGAACTCGCGCTCGCGCAGCCGCTCGTCGGTGGTGACCGCAGCACCGGCCGCCTCGGCGATTGTCGCGGCGGTCTGGCGGGCGCGGACGAAGGGGGAGGCGAGGACGACGTCGGGCCGCTCGGCGTCGGGCAGGCCGGCGAACCAGCGTGCCACCGCTGCCGCCTGCTCCCGGCCGAGGTCGGACAGCGGCACGTCGCAGTCGCGGCAGTCGAGGCTGATCCGCGCCAACCCCGCCGCCTCGGCCGCGTCGGCGGCGACATTGCCGGCGCTCTGTCCGTGGCGGACGATCCACAGGTGTTCGGGCCAGGCCATGCGTCTCCTCGGCGGGTCAACGCGCGGCGGGCACGGAGTTCCCGATGCCTGCCGCACGCCGTGCGTCCGGAGGAACGGCGGTCAGCCCGCCGCGAGCCCGCCCAGCGCCGAGCGGCCGCGCTTGACCATCAGCTTGTTGAGCGCGTTGACGTACGCCCGCGCGCTGGCGACGAGCGTGTCGACGTCGGCCCCGGTGCCGCGCACCGTCCGCCCGTCCTCGCTCAGCAGCACGCTGACCTCGGCCTGCGCGTCGGTGCCCTGCGTCACGGCGTGGACCTGGTAGAGCTGCAGCGTCGCGCCGTCGTGCGGCACGATCCGCCGGATGGCGGCGAACAGGGCGTCGACCGGGCCGTTGCCGCGAACCGCCGCCGTCGTCTCGACGCCGTCGACCGACAAGGTCAGGATGGCCCGCTGCGGGCCGTTGCTGCCGCAATAGACCTCGACCTCGACGACGCGGATCGCATCGTGGCCGCGCAGCACCTCGTCGTCGACCAGGGCGACGATGTCCTCGTCCCACACCTGCTTCTTGGCGTCGGCGAGGTCCTTGAAGCGCCTGAAGGCGTCGGCAAACTCGTTGTCGGCAAGGGTGTAGCCAAGCTCGTCCAACTTCTGGCGGAAGGCGGCGCGGCCCGAATGCTTGCCCAGCACGAGGTTGGTCGCGCCCTGGCCGACGCTCTCGGGCGTCATGATCTCGTAGGTGCTGGCGTCCTTCAGCATCCCGTCCTGGTGGATGCCGCTCTCGTGGGCGAAGGCGTTGGCGCCAACGATCGCCTTGTTCGCCTGCACCGCCATGCCGGTGATGCCGCTGACCAGCCGGCTGGCGCGGGTGATCTCGGTGGTGACGATGCCCGTCGCGACCGGCATGACGTCGTGGCGGACGCGGATCGCCATGGCGATCTCCTCGACCGCGGCGTTGCCGGCGCGCTCGCCGATGCCGTTGACCGTCGCCTCGACCTGCCGCGCCCCGGCCATGACCGCGGCGAGCGTGTTGGCGACGGCGAGGCCGAGATCGTTGTGGCAGTGGGTCGAGAACAGCGCCTGGTCGGCGTTCGGTACGCGGTTCAATACCTCGCGGAACATCGCGCCATAGGTCTCGGGCGTCGCGTAGCCGACCGTGTCGGGCAGGTTGATCGTCCGCGCGCCGGCGTTGATCGCCGTCTCGACCGCGCGGCACAGGAAGTCCATGTCGCTCCGCGTCGCGTCCTCGGCGGACCACTCGACGTCGGGGCAGAGGTTGCGCGCCTGCGTCACCGACCGCTGGATGGCGTCGAGCACCGCCTCGGGCGCAAGGTTCAGCTTGACGCGCATATGCAGCGGCGAGGTGGCGATGAAGGTATGGATGCGCGGGTTTGCCGCCCCCTTCAACGCCGCCGCCGCCCGCTCGATGTCGCCGGCGGCGGCGCGCGCCAGGCTGGCGACCGTGGCGCGGCGGCACTGGCGGGCGACCTCGCGCACCGCCTCGAAGTCGCCCTCGCTGGCGATGGCGAAGCCGGCCTCGATGATGTCGACGCCGAGCGCCTCGAGCTGGGCGGCGACGCGCAGCTTCTCCTCGAGGTTCATCGAGCAGCCGGGCGATTGCTCGCCGTCGCGCAAGGTGGTGTCGAAAATCCTGATCCGGTCGGTCATGCCCAACCCCTTCCGTCGCTGAAGCTCTGCGGAACCGGAGGAACCCTCACGCCCGTGCCGGCCCCGGCGGCGCGGCGCGTGCCTAGGGGCGGGTAAGTCGAAGCCTCATCAC
>JAFARM010000224.1 GCA_019245455.1 Sphingomonadaceae bacterium
CCGCGTTCGCCGTGTCGTGGAAGCCGTTGACGAATTCGAACCCCAGCGCGATCAGCAGCGCCAGGCCGAGGAAGCCGAACGCACCGAGCGCGAGCGTCTCGCCGACCTTCGACGTGTCGTCGACGATCGAATAGCCGGCGAAGGCGAGCCCGCCGATCAGCACCAGCAGGAACGCCCCCACCGCCCCCGGGTGGACCTTGTGGTCCATCGGCACGCGGGTGCCGCCGTCGGCTGGGGTCGCGGTGGTCGCCATCGCTTTGCCTTCCTCTCGGGTCGGCACATCGTGGCCGCTCGACGTGACACCGGCGTGACACGCGCGGGACCCGAAACGATTTCGCGCTGTCCTACACGGGCGTCGTGTGCCAGCGTCGATCCGTCATGTCCGCCTATTCCCCCTTCTGCATCGCGACCGCCGGCCCGGCGGGCCTCGGGCGGGGGAAGGCGGGGGGTGGCCCAGCGCGACCTTCGTCAACTTTGACAGGCGCGCCTGACACGTCCGGCAGCGCCGACTCGGCCTCAGCCGCCGCGGGTCAGCGCCTCGACCAGCGCGCGGACCTTGGCCTGCCGCCACTGCGGCGTCGGCGCGACGAGCCAATAGGCGTGGGGCGACGCGCCGTCGGGCGTCGCGACGAGCGGCGGCGGCAGGTCGGTGGCGAGCAGCGCCGGGACGCGGGCGACGCCGATGCCGGCGGCCGCGGCGTCGAGCGCCAGGCCGGCGTCGGCGACGGTCAGGACGACCCGCGCCGCCTCATCCGGCACCCAACCGCTCCCCGGATGGTCGACGCGGCGGACAGGGTCGACGCCGGCGCGCGCCACCATGGACATCGCCCCGTCGCCGAGCGGCTTGCCGTGCAGCCCCTCGACATCGGGGGTCGGTCCATGGACGATGGCGAGGTCGAGGTTGGCCTGGGTGAAGTCGACGCCGCCGTCGGCGACCTCGAGCGCGAAGCGGATGTCGGGGTTCGCCGCGCCGTACGCCGCCAGCCGCGGCGCCAGCCAGCGGGCGGTGACGTCACGCGGCGCGGCGATGGTCAGCACCTTCGACCCCTGCGCGTTCTGGAGGATGCGGACCGACTCCTCGAACTGCAGGAACCCGGCTCTAAGCGCCGGCAGCGCGCGCTCGGCCTCGGGCGTCAGCTCGAGGTTGCGCGTCATCCGCTTGAACAGGACGGTGCCGAGCACGTCCTCGAGCGCGCGGATCTGCTGTCCGACCGCGGCGGGGGTCACGGCGAGTTCGTCGGCGGCCTTGGTGAACGACAGGTGGCGGGCGGCGGCGTCGAACACGCGCAGCGCGTTCAGGGGCAGATGCGTGCGCTTCATGCGTGACCGGTCAATTCACCACTCGCCGCGCATCGGGCGTATCAAGCGAGAACAGGGGGATGGCGACCTCGAACAGCCGCTCGCGCGTCGCCATCGTATAGGTCCCGACCATCGTTCCCGACGGCGTCGGCAGGGGGCAGCCGCTGACATAGTCGAACGCCTCGCCCGGCGCGATGACCGGTTGCTCGCCGACGACGCCGGGACCGCGAACCTGCTCGACGCGGCCACGGGCGTCGGTGATGATCCAATGGCGCGCGAGCAGCTGGACATCGTCGTCGGTGCCGTTCTCGATGCGGATGTGGTAGCTCCACGCCCAGGCGCCGGCATCGGGGTCCGACTGCTCGTCGAGGTAGCGCGGCGCCACCCGGACCGTCACCCCGGCCGTCGTCGCGGCATAAGGGAAAAGCGCCTTCACCGCCCCGCCGCCCGCAGCGCCTGGTCGAGATCGGCGATCAGATCGGCGGCGTCCTCCAGCCCGACCGACAACCGCAGCATCCCCTCGGTAATCCCCATCTCCTCCCGCACCGCCTCGGGCACGCTGGCGTGGGTGGTCGACGCCGGGTGCGTCATCAGCGACCGCGAGTCGCCCAGGTTGTTCGAGATGTCGATCAGCTCCAGCGTGTCGAGAACGGCGTGCGCCTGCGCCCGGTCGTCGACGAACAGGGCGATGATCGTCCCGCCGGCGCTCATCTGGCGCATCGCGAGGTCGTGCTGCGGATGGCTCGCCAGACCGGGATACAGCAGGCGCGCCACACGCGGCTCCAATGCCGTGGCCACCTCCAGCGCATTGGCGCAGGCGCGGCGCACGCGGAGGTCGATCGTCTCCAGGCTCTTCAGCACGACCCAGGCGTTGAACGCGCTCAGCACCGGCCCCGTGTGCCGCGCCATGGCGAGGTAGGTGTCGTTGATCCATCGCTCGCTGCCGAGTACCGCCCCGGCGAGCACCCGCCCCTGCCCGTCCATGTGCTTGGTCGCCGAATGGGCGACGACATCGGCCCCGAGCGCCAGCGGCCGCTGCAGCACCGGCGAGGCGAAGGCATTGTCGACCACCACCAGCGCGCCGGCATCGTGGCCGATGTCCGCGACCGCAGCAATGTCGACGATGTCGAGGCCGGGGTTGGACGGCGTCTCCAAAAAGAAAGCTCGCGTGTTGGGCCGCCGCGCGCGCGCCCAGGCGTCGGTATCGCGACCGTCGACGACCGTCGTCGCAATGCCGAAGCGCGGCAGGATCGTATCGACCAGCACCCGGCACGACCCGAACAGCGCCCGCCCGGCGACGAGGTGATCGCCCGCCGACAAATGGCTCATCAGCGCGTGCGTCATCGCGGCCATGCCCGACGCCGTCATCCGGCACGCCTCCGCGCCCTCGAGCAGGCACAGGCGTTCCTCGACCATGGCGACCGTGGGGTTCTGCAGCCGCGAATAGGTCATGCCCGGCTCGTCGCCGCGGAAGCGCGCCGCCGCCTGGCCCGCGCTGTCATAAGCATAGCCCGAGGTGAGGAAGATCGCCTCGCTCGTCTCGCCGAATTCGGAGCGCAGGGTTCCGCCCCGCACCGCACGCGTTGCCGGCCCCCAGCTGGTGGTGACCGCGCGATCATGGCCGGTGCTACGCTTCATGTTCCGCCGCTTAGCGGGGCCGTGGCAATGGCGTCAACGCGACGGCGCGTGAGCCTTCCGCCCGCAGGCGTAACCACGATCGCGCCTTTCCTGAACTTGCGGTTGGCTCCGTGTTACCCGGCACCTCACGAGGGCCCAGATATTGACGCGCGAAGGCTGCTGGCGCAGCGCGACCGCCGATCCCGCGTGTCGAGGAGGAAGTTTGTGTCCGCTGATCACCACGTCGTCATCGTCGGAGCCGGGTTCGGCGGACTTGCGGCAGCCGCCGGCCTGGCAAAGGAAGATGTCCGCATCACCATCGTCGATCGGCAGAACCATCATCTCTTCCAGCCGCTGCTCTATCAGGTCGCAACGGCCGGCCTCTCGCCGGCGGACATTGCCGCGCCGATCCGCACGATCGTCAAGGACCAGCCGGCGACGGGCGTGCTGCTCGACGAGGTCGTCGGCGTCGACGCGGCAGCAAAATGCGTCAAGCTCAGCAGCGGTGCGACGCTTGGCTACGATACGCTGATTATCGCCACGGGTGCCCGTCACAGCTATTTCGGCAAGGACGAGTGGGAGAAATTCGCGCCGGGAATCAAGACGATCGACGACGCCGTCCGCGTCCGCCGGCAGGTGCTGCTGGCGATGGAACGTGCCGAGACGATGCGGCAGGAGAACATCACCGAACGGCAGGAGTATCTGACTTTCGTCATCATCGGCGGCGGCCCGACCGGGGTTGAAATGGCGGGGGCGATCGCAGAACTCACCCGGCACGCCGTCGCCATGGATTTTCGCCACATCACGGCCAAGTGTCTTCGCGTCATCCTGATCGAGGCGGGTCAGCGCCTGCTGCCGCCCTTTCCACCCGATCTCAGCGAGGCGGCGAAGCGATCGCTCGAACAGCTCGGGGTCGAGGTGCGTCTGAATGGCCGGGTCACCGGTATCGAAGCCAATGCCGTTACCGTCGGCGACGACCGCATCCAGGCGGCGACGATTGTCTGGGCGGCGGGTGTCCAGGCGTCCCCTGCGGCATCCTGGCTCGGCGTTGCTGGCGACCGGTCTGGCCGGGTTCCTGTCCAAGCCGATCTGACGCTTGCCGGGCACCCCGATATCTTTGTCATCGGCGATACGGCGGCGGCGATGC
Organism: Sphingomonadaceae bacterium; assembly: GCA_019245455.1. Taxonomy (GTDB): domain Bacteria; phylum Pseudomonadota; class Alphaproteobacteria; order Sphingomonadales; family Sphingomonadaceae; genus Polymorphobacter_B. The sequence continues at coordinate 4,064 of JAFARM010000224.1, forward strand.
GGCCCGACGGGCGGCCGGTGCCTGGGGTTGCCCCGGCGGCGAAGCAGCAGGGCGAGTACGTGGCGCGTGTCGTCGCCGCCCGCCGCCGCGGCCGCACTGCACCGCCCAGCTTCGTCTACAAGGATTATGGCAACCTCGCCACGATCGGGCGCAAGCGCGCCGTCATCGACTTCGGTCGCACGCATCTGACCGGGTTTCCGGCGTGGCTCATTTGGTCCACGGCGCACCTCTATTTTCTGGTGAACTTCCGCAACCGCCTCGCCGTCGGGTGGACATGGCTGTGGAACTATCTGACGTTCGAACGCGGCGTGCGCCTCATTACGGGACTATAAGGAAGTCTGGATTGCGGCGGGATCGACGGCTGCAGTGTAACAGCGACGATGCACCGCCCGAACCAGAGCCAGTGTGCAACAGATGCGCTAGGGTTCCGATGATCTTCTTGTATCCTCTCACCGCCATACTCCTCGACGAGCCGACGGCCGCGGTGCCTTCGCTGGTCGAACACCGTCGCGAGACCCTGGCGTAGCGGCTCGCGCCGCGACGACGGCAATCGTCATGAACCCTCCAGTCCGCCCCTTCTGCTTCGGCCCCGGTTCGCGCGTCGGCGGGCCTGTGCTGGCAACGCCGCGCCTTGACGACGCCGCGCGTGAGGGACTTGCCGAGCTTGTTCCGCTGCTCGGCTGCGGTGAGGAGGCGGCCTCGCTCGCGTTTGACCGCATCGCCGCTGTCGCCGATGATGCACTCGCTACGGCAGCACTGGACACTATCGCGCGCGAGGAGGAGGGGCACGAGGTTCTGATTTGCGCCCTTGCGCAAGCGCTCGGGCCGGTGCCACCCAGTGCGGCAGTGCGGCGGGCGAAGCGGATGCACATCAGCTTCGGCCGCGGCAGCCCGGCGCTCCACCTGGCGCGCATCACCGCGCTCGACTCCGGGTTGTGCCTGGTCTTGGGTCGTCTCCTCGCACCCGGACGCCCACTTGCTGCCGATCCGATCTCCGGCGGTGTTCTGACGCGCATTCGACGCGACGAGACGCGCCACGTCCGCCTGTCGCGCCGCCTGGCCGCCGAACGAGCTGCCGGTGCCCCTCTGCTCGCCGTCGCGGCCGAGGCGCGCGCCGTCTTCGCAGACGTCCTCAGCCTTGGTGGAGCGGCGTTGGAGCGCCTGGACACGGATCCCGATCGCCTGTTCGCCGATTTGCGCGCCGTGCCACGCGGGCTATTCGCGTGACCATCGAGCAAGCCTGGCGTTCGACCCGGCCGCTGAGCGTGCTCGGCACCGCCCACGCGCTTCCGGGTGCCCCGGTAGGTTCGCTCGATCTGATCGATCATATGGAGCGGCGTTTTGGCTTCAGGCGCGGATCGCGTGCTCGCGCGGCCGCGCAACGCCTCGGCGTTCGCTCGCGCCACTTTGTCCGCCGCTTCGCCGAGGCCGACGAGCCGGCGACGCCGACCAACGCCGCCTTGGCGGCGACTTCGGTCGAAGGCGCCTGCGCGGCTGCCGGGGTCCGCCCGCAGGATCTTGCCTATCTGATCGCCCACACGACGACGCCGGACAGTCTGCTGCCCGCTGGCGTCGCCGCGGTGGCCGACCGCATCGGCTTCGATGGGCCGCAGGTCGAGCTGCGCCAGGCGTGCACTGGCTTTGCCAACGCGCTGATGGTCGCGACCGGTCTCTTTGCCGCAGGGTGCGACCGACCGATCGCGATCGTAGGGTCGGAGACGGGGTCGCTCCACCTTGACCCAACGACGCTCGACAGCGACGAGAGCCAGATCGTCAACCTGATGCAGATGGGGGATGGTGCGGGGGCGGTCGTGCTCGGCCCCGGCGGCAGGACGGCGGCGATCGAGGCATCATGGTTCGCCTGCACCGGCCGACAGCGTAGCCCCGGCATCGCGCTTGCCCCCGGCGCGCGGCACTTCACGCATGACGCCGTTGCCGTCCTGCGCTCGGGGCCAGGCCTGTTCGCCGCCGGCGCGGAGATCGCCGCAAGCCTTGGCTATGACGTCGCTGCCGTCGACTGGGTCGTGCCGCATCAGGCGTCCGGACGCATCGCCGCCCCGCTCGCCGCGCACCTGGGCTGCGCCGTCGATCGCATTGCTGTGACGGCCGACACGCTTGGCAATACGGGCTCGGCCGCCATCTGGATGGCGTTGGACCGTCTTCGCCGCAACGGTATCGCCGTCGGGCAAACGGCGCTCGCCCTCGGTGCCGAGGCATCGAAGTTCATGGTTGGCGGATTTGCCTACCGCCATGGCTGAGCCGCTGGTCGAGATGCACGGAGTCGGCCTGCGCCTCGGCGGACGGCACGTGCTCGCCGGGGTTGACTTGACCGTGGCGCCTGGGGCGCTGGTCGGCCTTGTCGGTGCCAATGGCGGCGGCAAGACCACGACGCTGCGACTGATCGCCGGCCTGCTGCGACCGGATGCCGGCCATGGGCGCGTGCTTGGTGTCGCCTTGGGTCGGCGGCCATCGGCCGAGCGCCTCGGCTACATGGGCCAGCGGCTCGCGCTCTATCCCGAACTCAGCGTCGTCGAGAACCTTTCCTTCCGCGCCACCGTTCACGGCTGCCCCCGCGACACGGTCGACCGCGCGATCGCCGATTACGGCCTGGCCTCGGTCGCCCAGGCGCGACTGGCGACTTTGTCGGGGGGCTGGGCGCGGCGGGCGCAGTTTGCCGCCAGCGTCCTGCATGGGCCGGCGCTGCTGCTGCTCGACGAGCCGACCGCCGGGCTCGATGTCGTCACGCGCGCTGCGCTGTGGAGCTGGCTTGCCGACCTGGCACGGCGCGGAACGGGCATCGTCATCAGCACGCACGATCTCGCAGAAGCCGAACGGCTCGAAGCCGTGCTGCTGTACCACGAGGGGCGGCCGTCGCAGCAGCGGTCGCCGGCCGCGCTGCGCGAGGCGTACGGCGCGCCCACGCTCGAGGCGGTGGCGATGGCGCGGGCGGCGACATGAGCGCCGTCCCACGCGTCGCGGCCGTCGCCTGGCTCGAGTCGCTGCGGCTGCGGCGGACCCCGACCACGTTTACGCTTCTGATCCTGGTTCCGCTTCTGCAGGTCCTTCTGTTCGGCTATGCCATTCGCCCGCAACCGGCGACGCTGTCGGTCGCCATCGCCGCGCCGCAGCGGGCCTCCGTGGAGGCGCTGGCGCAGGTCCTCAACCGCGACCCCGACGTCCGCATCGTCGCGATCGGCGATGTCGGCGACGCGGTAGCAGCCGTCCGCAGCGGGCGCGCGCGGCTGGGCATCGAGATCCCGGCAATGCGCTCGTTCGCCTTTCCAGACGCGCCCGTGCGGCCGATCCATGTCGTCATCGACACCAGCGACGCCAGCCTTGCCGTGCCGGCAGAAGCGCGGGCGCAGGCGCTTTACTGGCGCTATGTCGCGCGCCGGGCACGGGTTGAATCGAGCGAACCGGGAATCACGGTCGAGCGCCTCTATAACCCGCAGGCACGCGCTGACTGGAGCTTCATCCCGGCTCTGGTCGGCGTCACCGTGATGATCGCGGCGATCATGCTCGGTGCCATCGGCTTGGCCCGCGAGCGCGAGGTGGGGACATGGGAGGCGCTGCTTGCGCTGCCGACGCGGCGCTGGGAAATTCTGGCCGGCAAGACGCTGCCGTTCCTGATCATCGGCCTGGCGCAGGGCGTGATCGTTCTTGCCGCGGGTCGACTTTTATTCGACCTGCCGCTGCGCGGAGCAGTTTGGGCACTCCTCGCGCTGCTCCCGCTGTATGCGGCGGCGCATCTCGTGCTCGGCCAAGCGATCGCGGCGCGGGCGAAGAGCCAGATGGCGGCTCTGCAGGGCGCGGTGGCCTTCTATCTGCCGGCGATGCTGTTGTCGGGCTTTCTTTATCCGCGGGAAGCGATGCCCGCGTGGGCGCAGGCGTTGGGATCCGCATTCCCGCTGACGCACTTCATCGCCGCAGCGCGTGCCTGCCTGCTGCGTGGGGCCGATGCAGCGGCCGTGCTCTCGGCCGGTGCGCCGATCCTGGCCTTCCTTGTCTGTGCGACGATCGTTGCACTCGCCACGGGACGGCAGATCGATTGACTCTGAGCGGCCGCGTCTCGGCCGCTGATGGTCGGTGGCGAGTTAAGGCTTCAGCACCCGCGTCAGGAAGTCGATTGTCGCCGCATCCACCTTCAGCCAGCTGGCGTGGCGCAGGAAGCCGTGGATCTCGTCGGGGAGGACCAGCTCCTCGAACGGCACCCCGGCGGCGTCGAGCCGGCGGGCGAGGTCGACCGTCTGGTTGAAGCGGACGTTGCGGTCGTCGTCGCCCTGGATCAGCAGCACCGGCGACTTCCACGTCGCGATGTCGGCGTCGGGCGAGCTCTTGAAGGCTACCTTGAGGAACTCCGCCCAGTCGCCCTGCTCGTACCGCTTGGCCGGCGCGAACTCCTCGAACGCTGTCCGCGTCCAGTCGTGGACGCCGTGGAGGTCGACGCCGGCCTTGAAGATGTCGCTGTTCCGCGCCAGCGCCAGGCCCGTCAGATAGCCGCCGTACGACCCGCCCCAGATGCCGACCCGCGCCGGATCGACCATGGTCAGCGACTGCAGGTACTTCGCACCGGCGACTACGTCCTGGTACTCGCTCGCGCCCGCCGGCCCGGCGTGCTCGGGATGCTGGAAGGCGCGGCCATAGCCGATGCCGAGCCGGTAGTTGACCGACAGAACGACGAAGCCGCGCAGCGCCAGCGCCTGGTTCACCGCATAAGCGTTGGCGTAGTAGTCCATGTAGCTCCAGCCGAGCAGCATCTGCCGCGGCGGCCCGCCGTGGACGAAGATCACCGCCGGCTTGCGCGCGCCCTCGCCCGGCGTGGCGAACAGCTGGCCGTGGACGACCGTGCCGTCGGCAGCGTTGAAGGTGACCCGCTGAGGCACCACCAATGCTTGCGACGGGTAGGCATCGACTTCGCAGTTGTCGTGCGGGCAATCGATCGCGGCCTTGTCGCCGTCTCCGGTGGGCGCGATGACGACGTTTGCCGGGTGCTGGGCATGGACCGAGACATAGGCGACAAACCCCTTGCCGACCGCCGCCGGCTGGAACTGGAGCCCTGGTCCGCCACCGGTCACCTGAACCGGCGCATCGCCGGCGACGGCGACCTTGAAAACGTGCCGCCGGTCGTCGTCGGCCACTTCTTCGCCGGTGTTGGCGGTGTAGAGCAGTGCGGTGCCGTCCGCCGTCGGCCGCACGTCCTCGACGATGAACGCACCGGGCGTCAGCAGCTTCGCCTCGCCGCCCGCGGCCGGCACGGCGTAGAGGTGCGCCCAGCCGTCCATCTCGCCACGGAAAGTCAGCACGTCGCCCGCCATCCAGCGCAGGACGACGCCGCCGGGCACCTCGGGGGCCGAGCCGTCGCGGGTGCGGGGGCTGTGCCACGCCTCGCGCGCCTGCCCGGTCGCGGCGTCGGCGACGCGGATCGACCACGGGTGATAGGTTTCGGTCAGCAGCGGCTCGGGCGCGCCGCCGTCGCCCGGCTGGTGGACGAAGGCGACGCGGGTGCCGTCGCGCGACCATACCGGCTCGGCGTCCTGCCCGGTCGAGGGGGCGAGCCAGGTCAGGCGCTTGGCCGCGACGTCGAACACGCCGACGAAGCTGTGGTCGCCGCGATGCGAGACGAAGGCGAGGCGGCGGCCGTCGGGCGACCAGGCGAGGTCGCTGTCCTTGCCGCGGTCGAAGAACAATTTGGCGGGCTTGGCGATGTCCTTGGCCGCCTTGCCGCTGCCGCCGGTCCGGCTCCCGGCACCCTTGCCGCCCGCGCCACTTCCGGCCGGAGCAGCGAGCGGCGCGGTGAAGACCGCACCGTCGGTGACATAGGCGATCGTCGTCGCCGACAGGGCGGGCGCGTCGCCCTCACCGACCTTGCACGCAGGGCCACCCGCGGCGGCCGCGGTCCACACCTCGAGCTTCGGCTGCTCGGCGGCGTTCGCCGGGTTCGGCTGCAGCCGGCCCTCGGCCGGCCAGTTGGCGTCGTGTGCGCCGCCGCGCACCCAGGCCATGTGGCTGCCGTCGGGCGTGAACACCAACCCCGTCAGCTCCTGCCCGTCGTCGGTGCCGGTCGAGGCGACCTTGCGCGGCGCGAACCCCGGCGCGGCGGCGGTCCAGACGGTGCGGACGCCGTTGACCGTCGTCAGCCAGCCGATGCGGTCCCCCGCGGAAGCGGCGATGAGCTGGTCGACGAAGGGGTAGGACAGCATGGCGTCGAGCGACGGCGGGGGCGTGGCGGCGGTTGCCGCCGACGCGAGCATGACGGACCCGGCAACTGCTCCGATCATCTGCCCCATCAAAATCCCCGCTTCGGAATGTCATCCCCGCGAGGGCGTGAACCTAGGCCGCAAGCCGGCCGGGTGTCTAGGTTTCCGCTTTCACGGGAATGACGACGTAAAACAACGCATCCACAACCCGCTCATGCTGAGCCTGTCGAAGCACGCACAACCCTTTGAGCGTGCTTCAACAGGCTCAGCATGAGCGGGAGTGTGGCCAGCCCGCCGCTCAGAAGCTGTGCCCCAGCCGCAGCCCGATCGTCCGCGGCATATTGACGACGACATAAGGCCGCTGGAAGCACGAGCCGCATTCCTGGTAGCGCGACAGCTCGGCGCGCGTGTCGAATGCGTTCTCGATGACGATTTCGGCCGACAGGAAGGGCCAATTGAGGCCAGCGGCGAAGTCGAAGGTCGTGTACGCGCGTAGCCGGCCGAGTCCGGCGGCAGGGTTGTAGAAGACTTCGGCACCGTCGGGCGAACTCGGAACAGGCGGTGTGAGAGCCGCCGTGCGGATGTCAGACGAGGCTGAACTGGCATAGACAACAACGCCTTGGACGTGACCCTTAAGTTGGTCTGCTAGCGCCGCCTCGTAACGAAGGGTGCCGTTCAGCTTGATCTGGGGCGTCACTGGCAGGCGCGTTCCGGCCGGAGCGGCGATGAAGTTTGCAACGCCCTGCGGGCTTGGTGTCGTGCACGCCGGATTAGGGTCGTCAAAGCCGCACAGGTTCCGTCGCGTTACGGCGTCGGTGTACGTCCCCGCGCCGACGAGGGTCAGGCCAGGCACGATCGTCCAATTGACGTCCGCTTCGATGCCGCGAATGCGTGCGTTCGGGCCGTTGTGGATCTCGGTGAAGCTGTTCGCGCCGAGGAAGGCGAACTGGAACTTCTCCCATTCCTGCCAGAAGAAGGCACCGTTGATCTTGAGCGCGCGGTTCAGCCAGCTCGTCTTGAAGCCGATCTCGTAATTCTGGAGGAAGTCGCTGGCATACGGCTCGAGCCCGGCGCGGCGGTTGATGCCGCCGGGGCGGAAACCGCGGCTGATCGTGCCGTAGACGAGGTGGTCGGGGTCGATCTTCCACGTCGCGTTGAACTTGTAGGTCGTGCCGACGTCGTTTGCGTCCTTGGGCACCAGCCTGCCATTCACGTAATCGGCAAGGTTGGTGCAGGGGCCGCCGGGGACTGCCGCCGGAAGTTCGGCAGCACCGGTGCCATCGCGGACCAGCGAGCCGTCGGCGGTGTAGCAGCCCGCGACGCCGGTCCGCGAGCTGCCGGCGGCGTTGTACGGTGGCCCGTTCGGATCGCGGCCGAAGCCGAAGAAGCCGATCAGCGAGTTGTCGTACTTGAAGACGCGCCCGCCGCCGGTCAGCGTCACCGTCGGCAAGATGTCCCAACTGGCCTCGCCGAACACGGCATAGTCGCGGTCGGTGCGGTCCTGCTGCGTCAGCCACAGCGTGCCGGGATGCCCGTTGACCGACAGGTTGTCGGCGAGACCGGGCACCTGATAGTCCTGGTGGATCAGGCGCGTCTGCAGCTGGTAGAACAATCCGCCGACGAAGCGGATACGGTTGGCCGCCGGCGTCGCGATGCGCAGTTCCTGGCTCAACTTGGTGAAGTGGTCGGCTCCGACGATCCGCTGCGACGGGTCGATGTGGTGTCCGGCATTGTCGGTGAAGTAGAAATACTGGGCGATGCCGCCCGCGCCGGCATAGAGCGAGTCGTACTGCTCGGCATAATCCGTGTAATCGGCCGAGCTGTGGACGACGCGATCGAGGTAGGCACCGGCATAGGTCAGGTCGAGGCTGCCGACCTTGCCCGTCACCGTCAGCGCCGCCTGGACAAAGCGGTCGCGATAGTATTCGGGCGCGAAGTGCTGGACTTCGAGATCGCCGACCAACGGGTCGAAGCCGAAGCTGCCGTGGTTGATCTCGCTCTGGCCGAACACGGTCGGTTCGACTGTCCAGCGGTCATCGAGATCAATCTTCAGCGCCGCACGCCCGCCGACGATGTTGACGTCGTTGTAGTTGCTGGCGACGTAGGCACGGTTGTTCTTGACAATCTGGGTTCCGTCCGACGCCGGCAGAAAGGTGCGGGTGCCCGGCACGTTGTCGATGAAACCGGCGTTCCGCTGATACCAGCCGACGATCCGCGCGGCGATATGGTCGTTGACCGGCAGGTTGAGGAAGCTTTCCAGCTTGCCGCCGACCTCGCCGTGCGCGACGGTGTTGACCTCACCGTCGATCGCGCCGGACAGGACGCCAATCTCGGGCTTGTTGGTGATGATGCGGATCGTGCCCGCCTCGCTCGACGCGCCGTAGAGCGTGCCCTGCGGCCCGGCGAGCGCCTCGATGCGGGCGATGTCGTAGATGTGAATATCGAGCGTGCCGCCGATCGTGGTCACCGGCTGCTCGTCGAGATAGACGCCGACCGAAGGCAGCGGCCCCGAATGGTTGCCGTCGCCGCCGCTGGCCACACCGCGGATGTAGACGGTCGTCTCGCCCGGCTGAACCGACTGGAAGGTGACCGACGGCAGGAACTTCGAAAAGTCGTTGAAGTTGGCGACGTCGAGCTGATCCAGCTTCTTCGTCCCGAGCACCTGGATGCTGATCGGCACGTTCTGCAGGTTTTCCGACCGCTTCTGCGCGGTGACGACGATCTCGTCGAGCTTCGGCGCGGTGTCGGCAGGAACTGCCTGCGCGAGCGCCGCCGCCGGCAAGGCGACCGACGCCAGCAGCGCCGCCGCGATCGTTCCCACACCCTGCATCGTCGCCCCCTGTTTTATCGAAGCGTCGGAGGCAGATGCCGGGCTGTCAAGCCGCTGTGCGTGGGATGCTGCACTGCACCCGGCAAGTGTTGCAAACAGGTGTCACTCAGGCGGCAGCGAGTCGCCTAAAGCGCCCTTCAGCGGCTCAAGCCATGACGCGTAGGATTGCCACGCGGCACCGTTGTCGAAGATCGGCTTGCGGACCTGTTCCGAGCTTGGCGTGCGGATCGCGCGGTCGGTCTCCCAGAAGCGCAGGCACGCCGGCTCGAACGGCAGGTTGCACGCCGCTAGCAAGGCGCGAACCGTGCCTTCGGTGTTGGCGACCATGACTTCGTGGTCAACACGGTGGACCGCGCCTGGCGCGACACCGTCGAAGTGCGCCATCAGCGTGGCATAGTCGCGATAATAGTGGCCGAACGCCTCGAGGTTATAGCTAAACCCCTGTCCACGCGCGAAGTGCTGGGTGAAGTTCGACCAGCCGCACGCCATCGGATGGCGGCGCGCGTCGATGATCGTCGCCTTGGGCAGGATCAGGCGGATGAAGCCAACGTGCAGCCAATTGTTGGGTAGTTTGTCGATAAAGCGCGGCCGGTCGGTCTTCCGCTGTGGCCGGGTACGGCCGAGATAGTCGCGGCCGAGCGCGGCGAGGTCGGCGGCGGCAAGGTCGGCGAGCGCCTCCGGATAGGCGGTCTGCCCCCGCGCGCGGGTCCGCGCCCCGACCTGCCACGCCAGCGCCGGAAT
>JAFARM010000299.1 GCA_019245455.1 Sphingomonadaceae bacterium
CGGCGGCGGCGGCGGCGACCGCGCCGCTCGTCGCGGCCGTCGTCGCGTGCGCCGCGTGCCGCCGGCTCGTCCTCGTCGTCGGCCGCGGCGATGTCGCCGGCATCGTCGTCGTCGTCGCGGCGGGCCCGCCGCCGGCTACGGTCGCGGCGGTCGTCGCCATCGTCCGCGTCGTCCTCCTCGATCGCGTCCGCGGCGCTCGGCAGCTCGTCGTCGTCGGCGACCGCGACGACCGGCGGCAGCGGCGCGAGCACGACCGGGTTCGCCGGCGGCGGCCCGCCCGCGTCGAGGACGAAGCTCGGGCCCATCAGCGTCTCGTCGGGGATCGTCTCGATATCGACGCCGTAGCGCTCCTCGAGCTCGACCATGTCGGCGCGCTTGCGGTTGAGGATGTACATCGCGACCTCAAGCCCGGCGCGCAGCTGGAACGCGCTGTTCTTGCCCTTCAGCGCCTCCGCCTCCAGCGCCCGCAGCGCCGCCAGCGCCGCCGAGCCGACCGAGCGGACATAGCCCGAGCCGTCGCACATCGGGCAGACGTGGGTCGACGCCTTGAGCACGCCGGTGCGCAGCCGCTGCCGGCTCATCTCCATCAGGCCGAAGCTGCTGATCCGCCCGAGCTGGATGCGGGCGCGGTCGTGCTTCATCGCCTCCTTCATCGCCTTCTCGACGCGGCGGTTGTTGCCGCCGACGTCCATGTCGATGAAGTCGACGACGACCAGCCCGGCCATGTCGCGCAGGCGCAGCTGCCGCCCGATCTCGTCGGCCGCTTCCAGGTTGGTCTTGTACGCCGTCTCCTCGATGCCGTGCTCGCGCGTCGAGCGGCCGGAGTTGACGTCGATCGACACCAGCGCCTCGGTCGGGTTGATGACGATGTAGCCGCCGCTCTTCAGCTGGACGACCGGGTTGTACATCCCGGCGAGCGCGGTCTCGACGCCGAAGCGCTGGAACAGCGGCACGGCGTCGGTATAGCGGACGACCTTGGCGGCGTGGGTCGGCATCAAGAGCGACATGAAGTCGTGCGCCGCCTTGAACCCGTCCTCGCCGTCGACCAGCACCTGCTCGATGTCGCGGCTGTAGATGTCGCGAATCGCGCGCTTGATGAGGTCGCTGTCCTGGTGGACGAGACACGGCGCGACCGACGCCAGCGTCGTCTCGCGGATCTCGTCCCACAGGCGGGTCAAATAGTCGAAGTCGCGCTTGATTTCGGTGCGGCTGCGCTTCAGCCCGGCGGTGCGGACGATCGCCCCCATGCCCGGCGGCAGCTGCATCTCGGCCATGACCGCCTTCAGCCGCTTGCGATCGGCAAGGTTTGAAATCTTGCGGCTGATCCCGCCGCCGTGCGCCGTGTTGGGCATCAGCACGCAAAAGCGGCCCGCCAGGCTGAGGTACGTCGTCAGCGCCGCGCCCTTGTTGCCGCGTTCCTCCTTGACGACCTGGACCAGGATCACCTGCCGGCGGCGGATGACCTCCTGGATCTTGTACTTGCGGCGCAGCGCCTGGCGCTGGCGGCGGAGGACGTCGGAGCCGGCGTCGTCGTGGCCACCGGTGACGTGGATTTCCTCCCCGTTCTCATCGACTTCCGTCTCGTCGTGGTGTTCCTGGGCGGCGAGTTCGGCCTCCTCGCGGAGCAGCGCCTCGCGGTCCTCGCGCGGGATCTGGTAATAATCGGGATGGATTTCGGAGAAGGCGAGGAAGCCGTGGCGGTTGCCGCCATAGTCGATGAACGCCGCCTGCAGCGACGGTTCGACGCGCGTGACCTTGGCGAGATAGATGTTGCCCTTGAGCTGCTTGCGCTCGGCGGCTTCGAAATCAAACTCCTCGATGCGGGTTCCGTTGACGACGGCGACCCGGGTCTCCTCCGGGTGGCGGGCGTCGATCAGCATACGCTGGGACATTCAGATGCTCCATGGCGCGCGGCGGGCCGGCGGTCAGACCGCGGCGGGCGCGCGAAAAAAGGGCCGCTGCGCTTCGCGCTCGGCCGGGACGGGGTGGGAAGGGGGGCGCGGCGCTGAAGCGGATCGGGCGCAGCGCCGGGCCGACCCTATGGTCTCCCCCGGCTGAACGCTGCTGCTTCGACGTCATGCGACCCTTGGACTGCGAGGTAACGGCGCGAGCGCGGGCCTTGTCGCCCGGCGTCGTGAAAACCCGTTGCGTACGAGGTAGCACCGGAAGCAGGCGGGGACAATGGCCTGATCCTGCGGGCGGCGGCGGCGTCGATCCTCCCCGGAACGGAGAGGTGGCACGCCGCAGGCGTGACGGAGGGGTCGCTCGCCGCGCGAGGGAGCGCCGTGGCGTGGCGGCCGGCCCCTCCACCACTCGCCTAAAGAAGGCGATGGTCCCCCTCCCCGTTCCCAGGAGGATCAAGTATCGAGCCCCCATGCGCGCCCTCGCCCTCCTCCTGCTGCTCGCCGCGACGCCCGCGGCGGCGACGCGGGTGACCGATCTGCGCGTCGACGGCCCCTTCGTGACGGCGACGCTCGACGGCCCGGTCGAGACGGTCAAGGCGCTCAGCCTCGACGCCCCTCGCCGCCTCGTCGTCGACCTGAGCGGCGTCGACGCGGCGCGGCGCAGCGCGAAAGGCAGCGGCGACATTACCGCCGCGCGCATCGGCCCGTTCGATGCCGCGACGGCACGCCTGGTCATCGACCTCAAGGTGCCGATGACGCTGGCCGCCGCCGCGGTCGACGGCAGCGCGTTGACGCTCCGCCTGACCCCCGCCGACGCCGCCGCCTTCGCCCGTGCGGTCGCGCGCGGCCGCCGTCCGGTGCCGACGACGGCGCGGCTGATCGCCGACTTCGATACCGGCGACGAGGTCTTCGCCGGCGATCAGGGCGACGTCGCGCCGCCGCCCGCCGCGCCGCGCCGCCACGGCGCGCGGCCGCTCGTCGTCCTCGATCCCGGCCACGGCGGCAAGGACGCCGGCACCATCAGTCCGTATGCGGGCGGCGCAAGCACCACCGGCGCCGGCGGCTATGAGAAGAACGTCGTCCTGGCCATCGCCCGCGCCGCCGCCGCCGAACTGCGCAAGGACGGCCAGGTCCGGGTCAAGCTGACCCGCGACGACGACACCTTCATCGAACTGAACGAGCGCGTCGCCATCGCCCGGCGGGAGAAGGCCGACCTGCTCGTCTCGGTCCACGCTGATTCCGCGCCCAACCCGAGCGCGCGGGGCGCGAGCGTCTATACCCTGTCCGAAACCGCCTCCGACGCGGTCGCGGCGCGGCTGGCGGCGCGCGAGAACGCCGGCGGCGGCGTGCCGGGGATCGACACCAGCGCCGCGCCTGATGTCGGCGACGTGCTGATCGGCATGACCCAGCGCGAGACGATGAACGTCTCGGTCGGCTTCGCCGAGACGCTGGCCAAGTCGATGGCGCAGGCGATCGGCTTCCGCGGCGAGTTCCACCATTTCGCCGGCTTCCTCGTGCTGAAGGCGGCCGACGTGCCCGCCGTGCTGATCGAGACCGGCTATCTGTCGAACCCCGACGATGCCGCCCTGCTCCAGTCGGACGACGGCGAGAAGCGCATCGGCCGCGCCATCGCCCACGCCATCGAGGCGCACTTCGCGCGCTAGGCTGCCAACCCTCCTGGGTCCTGCTGTCGCAGGCCAGCATCCACGGTCGTGCGAGCGGGCAGGCCGGGCGTCTGGCACGACCGTGGATGCTGGCCTGCGCCAGCATGACTCGCTGCGGGATACGTAACCGCACGCCCCCCGGCACCGAACGCCGTGACAGTTCGCCGGCGCACCCCCATATCGCGCCGGCGGAAGGAGACACAGATGACCGAGATCGCAACCTTCGCCGGCGGCTGCTTCTGGTGCACCGAGGCGGTGTTCGACGCCCTGAAGGGCGTGACCCACGTCGAATCGGGCTATATCGGCGGCGCCCGGCCCAACCCGAGCTATGAACAGGTCTGCACCGGCGCGACCGGCCATGCCGAGGCGGTGCGGATCGAGTTCGACCCGGCCCAGGTGACCTATGCCGACCTGCTCGACGTGTTCTTCCACACGCACGACCCGACGACGCTCAACCGCCAGGGCGCCGACCGGGGCACGCAGTACCGCAGCGCCATCTTCCCCCACTCGCCCGAGCAGCGTGCGGAGGCGGAAGCGGCGATCGCGCGCAACCAGGCCGATTGGGACAACCCGATCGTGACCACGATCGAGGCCGACGCGCCGTGGTACAAGGCGGAGGCGTACCACCAGCGTTACTTCGAGAAGAATCCCCACGCCGGCTACTGCGCCGCCGTCGTCGGACCCAAGGTGGCGAAGTTCCGCAAGGGTTATGCCTCGCGGCTGAAGGCGGCGTAACCTCCTCCCCGTCATCCCCGCGAGAGCGGGGACCCATCTCCGGTAATCCGAACTGGTGCTATGTGCGCCGTCGCCATGGATCCGATGGTAGGAGATGGGTCCCCGCTTCCGCGGGGATGACGGTGAATGGGTGGGGACGACGCATGACCCTGTTCGACGACTGGCGCGCGCGCTCGCCCTTCTACGACGCCAGCCACGCGGCGGTGGCGCAGTCGGTCCGCGCCTTCGTGGCACGCGAAGTCGCGCCGCACATCGACGCGTGGGAGAACGCCCGCCAACTCCCCCGCGCGCTGCACAAGAAGGCCGCCGCCGCCGGCATCCTCGGCCTCGGCTATCCGGAGGCCTATGGCGGGCACTCGGACGGCTTCGACATCTTCCATTCCATGACGCAGTCGGAGGAGCTGGCGAGCGTCGGCGCGGGCGGGCTGACCGCCTCGCTGATGACGCACGGCATCGGCCTGCCGCCAATCCTCGCCATGGGGTCGGAGGAGCTGAAACAGCGCATCGCCCCGCCGGTGCTGGCGGGCGAGAAGATCATCGCGCTCGCCATCACCGAGGCCGGCGGCGGCTCCGACGTCGCGGCGCTGACGACGCGGGCCGAGCGGCGAGGCGACGCCTACGTCGTCAACGGCGGCAAGATGTTCATCACGTCGGGGATGCGCGCCGACTATGTCACGACCGCCGTCCGCACCGGCGGGCCGGGGACGGGGGGCATCTCGCTGCTGCTGATCGAGGGGGGGATGCCCGGCTTCACGCGGACGCCGCTCGAGAAGATGGGCTGGCACTGCTCCGACACCGCCGCGCTGTATTTCGACGATGTGCGGGTGCCGGCGGAGAACCTCATCGGGCCGGAGAACGCCGGGTTCGCCGGCATCATGCGTAATTTCAAC
>JAFARM010000301.1 GCA_019245455.1 Sphingomonadaceae bacterium
CCGCCCGAGATCCTGCTGGTGCCGCTGCCCGGCCACACCTGGGGCCATGCGGGGGTGGCGATCGACCGCGGTGCCGATGGCTGGCTGCTCCACGCCGGCGACGCCTATTTCTACCGCGACGAGGTGCGGCGGCCGGTGCGGCGCTGCACCCCGGCGCTCGCGGGCTACCAGACGATGATGGAGGTCAGCCGCGAGGCCCGCCTCGCTAACCAGGCGCGGGTTCGGGCACTGTCGCTCGAGCGGCGCGGCGAGGTGCGCGTGCTGTGCGCGCACGACGCCGTCGAGTTCGAGGCGGCGGCGGCGGGACGGCCGCTCTAGCCGATCAGGTCGCGGTCGAGCTCGAGCAGCTTGACGACCAGCCCATCGGGGGTGCGGAGCTGCGCCATGCGGCCGAACATCTCGTCGCCGATGCCGCGCTCGATGGCGGCGGGGAGGGCGGATTCGAGGTGGGCCATGACGCCCTCCAGCGGCACCTCGCTGACGAACTGCAGCTCGACGGGCTCCGGGTTGAGGTCGCTCGAGGGCCGCGCGAGCAGGCTGAGGAAGGTGCCGCCGAAGCGGACCAGCGCCCAGTCGCCGTCGCGGCTGCCGAACACGGTCGCGCCACCGATCGCGGCGTAGAAGTCGAGGCTCGCCGCCATGTCGGCGACGTGCACCATCGGCTGCAGGCGGAGGCCGAAATCGGTCGGGTCAAGCATCGCTCGGCTCCGTGGCGAGATACTGGCGCAGCGCCCGCTCGACGAGATCGGACAACGATCGCTGCTCGTCCAAGGCGCGGTACTTGGCCGCACGGACGAGATCGGGCGGCAGGTAGACGTTGAACTGCTGCTTCGAAGGCGCGGTCATTATAGGTTGCTAGCAAGTTAGCCGCGCGTTGTCCAGCCGCAGCGCCGCACAGCACCGGTCGCGGCGCGAACGAGACCCGTCAGGCCTTTGTGGAGCCTGACAGTCTTCCCGCCGTCCCCTCCCGGACGCGGGAGCGGCGGCCGACGGCCCAGTCGACGGCTGATCGCTTACGCCGCACGCCAAACGGCGCTTACGCCGCCCGTCGCGCGCCGTCGGCGGCGCGGACCAGCTCGACCGTGTGGCGGATGTTCGCCCGGCTCGACGCGCCGAACACCATCGATTCGATCTGCGGCTGGGCGGCGACCCAGGCGATCGCCTCGGCCGGCGGGATCGCGCCGCTGGCGTAGATCGACATGGCGATGGCGCGGCACGGGTACGCCTCCATCGCGCGGGCATAGGCGTCCCACCCGCCCGACATCCGGAAGCCGATCTTGTTCATGTTGGCGCAGACGATCGGGTTCTCGACCCCCTGCGCCTCGAGCGCGCGGAGCAGCAGCGGCAGGTTCATGGTGATGAACCCCGGCTCCGCACCATACCGCTTGCGGACATGGTCGGCGAAGATGCGGAAGGCGTCCTTGAAGCGCAGGCCGAGCAGCAGGTCGACGACGACGTTCTGCAGGAAGACGACGGGCGCTTTCACCCCGTCGAACATCTTCATCTCCGCGTCGACGAGCAGCGTGATCAGCCCCTCGACGTCCTTGCCGGCGATCGACATCGTCCCCCGGAAGGCGGCGTCGAGCAGGCCCTCCGACGGCAGGAAGCGCTTCAGCGTCCCGAGATAGCCGTCCTCGGTGACGGCGTTGGCGTACTTGTGCGCGTACGGCATTCCGGGATAGAACAGGAAGTCGCCGTACTTCGCCGGATCGGCCTTCATGATCGCGACGATCTCGCCGACGCGGTCGTGGGTCGTGCACATGAAGGTCCGCACCCCCTCGGCGAGCGCGGCGTCGAGGACGTCGACGATCGCCTGCGTCCGCTGGAAGCGCATCGCCTGGGCGCGCGCCTTCTCCTCGCTCATGTGGTTGATGCCGAAGAACTGGTTGTCGCCGAACAGCAGGCGATCCATGACGTGCCCGGTCATCAGCGGCGTCCCATCAGCTTGCCGACCAGGCCCGGTTTCGGCGCGGCGACGGCCGGCGCGCGGAAGCTCGCCTCGACCGCGCCGTCGTTGAGGATGAACATCTCGAGCGTGCGGTCGGTCTCGACCGCGCTGGCGAAGTCGTTCTCGCGCGCGCCGCCAGCGGCGATGGCGGCGATCCAGCCGTCGATCTGCGCCGAATATTCCTCGCCGCGCAGGTAGAAGTCGACAGGGTCGCTGAGCTCGGTCGTGTAGCGGACGTTCCACCCCGGCGTGTAGCCGTCCGGGATCGGCCCGTCGTCGCGCAGGAACAGCTGGATTTCCTGCCGGTCGGCGTACAGCCGGCCGCCGGTGCCCCACAGCGTCAGGCGCGTCGTCATCTTGCGCACGCTGGTGTCGGTCCAGTCGACCGAGACCTGCGCCGTCAGGCCGCCGTCCCAGCGCAGCGTGCCATAGACCTGGTCGTCGGTCTCGGCCGAGAACACCGGCACCAGCGCCGCGCCCGCGACCGCCTGCGGCGCGCCGAACAGCCAGGTGACGAGGTTGATCGGGTGCGCGGCGTAATCGTAGAGGCAGCCGCCGCCCTGCGCCCGCTGCGTCCGCCACGATGCGCCCTTGGGCTTGGTGACGACGGCACCGTACGCCTCGGCGAGCACGTGCGTGACGCGGCCGATGGCGTTGGCATCGATCAGCCGCTTGACCTCGCGGAACGCGCCGATGAAGCGGTTGTGGTAGCCGACCTGGCACACCAGCCGCTTGGCGTCGGCCATCGCGGCCAGCGCCGCGCCTTCGGCGGGGTCGAGGCAGAACGGCTTTTCGCAGAACACGTGCAGGCCGCGGTTCAGCGCGGCGCGGACCATCGGCCCGTGCGCCGCCGACGGCGTCGCGATCAGCACCGCGTCGAGCGGCGCTGCGGCGAGCATCCGCTCATAATCGGTGAAGGTGGCAAAGCCCGTGTACTTGCCGAGCACGTCGAGGACGTACTTCGCATTGTCGCAGATGCCGGTGACCTCGACGCCCGGATGGGCGCCAAGGACGGACAGGTGCGACAGGCCCATCTTACCCATCCCGACGACGCCGACGCGGATCAAACGCTCAACTCCTCGCAAGACCGGCCGTTCGCTAGACGACGTTCGCGGTTGCAACAAGCGCGTTGACACCGCGCCCGCCGCCGCCTTCAAGCACGGCACTAGGCGGGCAGAGTTGAGGATTGACGAATGGCCGCGCGCCCCATCCGCGTTCTGGCGATCGCCTCGGGCGGCGGCCACTGGGTACAATTGCTGCGCCTGCGGCCGGCGTGGGACGGCTGCGATGTCGCCTATGCCACCGTCCACGCCGACTCGGCCGCCGACGTGCCGGGCGCGCGCTTCTTCAGCTTCCGGGACGCCAGCCGCAAGAACAAGGCCGCCTTCGCCGTCGTCGCGCTGCAGCTGCTGCGGATCGTCACCGCCGTCCGTCCCGACGTCGTCGTCACCACGGGGTCGGCGCCGGCGCTGCTCGCCATCCTCTACGGCCGCCTGCTCGGGGCGCGGACGCTGTGGATCGACAGCATCGCCAATTCGGAAGTGATGTCGTCGTCGGGGCTGCGCGCGCGGCGGATCGCCCACCAGACGCTGACGCAGTGGCCCGAGCTCGCCGCCGATCCCGTGCCGCGGTACTGGGGGGCGGTGCTTTGAACGGGGCCGCTGATCCGGCCGGGGGGCCGCCGCCGCAGGTCTTCGCCAGCGTCGGTTCGATGTTCGCTTTCGACCGCTTCGTCCGCGCCGTCGACGACTGGGCGGCGGCGCACCCAGACGTGCCCGTCCTCGTCCAGATCGGCAGCGGCGAGTACGTGCCGCGCGCGGCGGCGTTCGTGCGGATGATGCCGCCGGGCCTCTACCAGCAGCGCATCCGCGAGGCGCGGCTGTTCGTCGCCCACGCCGGCATGGGCTCGATCATCGCCGCGATCCAGGCGGGCAAGCCGCTGCTGATGATGCCGCGCCGGCTCGATCTCGGCGAGCACACGACCGACCACCAGTTCGCGACGCTGGCCAAGTTCGGCGGGCGCGAGGGTCTGCACAGCGCGATGGACGAGGCGGCGCTGCACGCGGCGATCGACGCGCTGCTCGCCGACACGGGCGCGCCGCCGGCACCGATCGCGCCGTTCGCCGGGCCGGAGCTGATCGGCCGCGTGCGCGCCTTCATCCACGGCAGCGATCAGGGCTGAACGGCAGGCGGGCGGGCGGGGCTTATCAGGCCTGGCGGTGGCGTGGGCCGCTCCGCCACCGGGCGGCGACGGGCCGCGGCCGTGGAAGTTTTGCCCCGCGGTGGCGCGGCGTGCTAGGATTTGCGCGGGTCCCATCGGGAGGTTGCCATGCGTCTGCTGCCGCTCGTCCTGCTGCTGCTCCCCGCCGCCGCGTCGGCCGATGTCGTGCCCGCGCCCGACGGGGCGTGCCGCGACCCGAACCGCGTCGAGATGGCCGCCGGACGCGACGCGACGCCGGGCTTTCGCCGGCTCGACCGGCTGCCGCCGGCGGCCGAGTATCTGACCGTCTATCGCCGCGTCGGCCGCTGCCCGGCACCGGTTGTCGTCCGCTACGGCATCGGCGCGCCGCGGCGCTGACGGGGGTGTGCCCGTGACCCGCCGCGCCGCGGAAGGTGCACGCACGACGCACGGCCGGCGCGGAGCCGGGGGGCCATCAAGGAAGGTGCCATGAACGTCCATAGCCGCATCGAAGTTACGGAAAACGTCACGGCGGCCGCGCCGCGCTGGCCGCGCTTCGACTGGGCCGACCCGCTCGGGCTCGAGGCGGCGCTGACCGAGGAGGAGCGGCTGATCCGCGATTCGGCCCGCGCCTTCTGCGAGGCGGAGCTGGCGCCCGCCGTCCGCGCGGCGAACCGGAACGAGCGCTACGACCCTGATCTGATGCAAAAATTCGGCGCGGCCGGGCTGCTCGGCGTGACCGTCGACGGCTATGGCTGCGCCGGCGCGAGCTACGTCGCCTACGGCCTCGTCGCACGCGAGGTCGAGCGGGTCGATTCCGCCTACCGCTCGGCGATGAGCGTCCAGTCGAGCCTCGTCATGTACCCGATCCACGCCTATGGCACGGCCGAGCAGCGCGACAAGTATCTGGAAAAGCTGGCTACGGGCGCGCTGATCGGCGCTTTCGGCCTGACCGAGCCCGACGCCGGCTCCGACCCGGGCAGCATGAAGACGCGGGCAGTCGCCGTGGACGGCGGCTTCGTCCTCAACGGGGCGAAGATGTGGATCACGAGCTCGCCCGTCGCCGACGTCTTCGTCGTCTGGGCCAAGCTCGCCGGCGACGACGGGCAGGACCGCATCCGCGGCTTCATCGTCGAACGCGGCGATCACGGCCTGTCGACGCCGAAGATCGAAGGCAAGTTCGCGCTGCGAGCGTGGGTCACAGGCGAGATCGTGCTCGCTGACGTGTTCATCCCCGCCGACCGCCTGCTGCCCGGCGTCCACGGGCTCGCCGGGCCGTTCGGCTGCCTCAACAACGCGCGCTACGGCATCGCCTGGGGGGCGATGGGCGCGGCCGAGTTCTGCTGGCACGCGGCGCGCCAGTACGTCCTCGACCGCAAGCAGTTCGGGCGGCCGCTGGCGCAGGCGCAGCTGGTGCAGAGGAAGCTCGCCGATATGCAGACCGAGATCGCGCTCGGCCTTCACGCCGCGCTCGCCGCCGGGCGGCTGCTGGACGCGCACGCGCTCGCGCCCGAGGCGATCAGCCTGATCAAGCGCAACAACTGCGGCAAGGCGCTCGACATCGCCCGCACCGCCCGCGACATGCACGGCGGCAACGGCATCAGCGACGAATACGGCGTCATCCGCCACGTCATGAACCTGGAGGCGGTCAACACCTACGAGGGTACGCACGATGTCCACGCGCTGATCCTGGGGCGCGCGCAGACGGGGCTGTAGGCGTTTTTCTGAGGTGCCGCCGCAGCCGGCCCACCCGCGGGGCCGGAGAGGGTCCTTCCGGCCCACCGCCCGAGTCGTTAAGATTTCGGCAGGGCTAAGTTGACGAAAGTCGCGGTACGTCCCCCCTGGCTTCCCTATCCCGCAGGCACCCGCTGGACGGCGGGTGGTCGAGGCGGGGCAGCGTCGCGTCATCGTGGGCGAGTCTGGCGGGTAATCCGCGTGTAGGACAGCGGAATCTGCCGGGGCTGCGTGTCCGCTGCTTACCCCGCCGCCGCCAGTCCCAACCCCTCCGCCACCGCCGCGACCACCGTCCCCTCCGGCACGACGTACACCTGCCCGACATTGCCGCTCGTCGCCACCGCCACCGCCCCGCGCGGGCACAGTTTCATGCAGCCGGTCTCGACGATGCGGACCGGCGAGCGCTTCCACTTCGGCAGCTTGAGGTGCTTCTTCAGCGCCTTGGCGAGCGGCGTCCGACCCTTGTCGCCGAAGCCGCCGCCGAGCTTTTTCCCGCACTTGCGGCAGATGGCGACAAGCGTGGTGCTGGCGACGGGAACGGTGCGGATCGGCATCGCATCTCAACGGTGGGGGCGGACGAAACGTTGCTTGACGGGTTGGGATGAAGCCCGCAACCCGCCGCCATGCTCCTCCTCCTCCTCTTCGCCGCCGGGGTGTGGGCGGGTGCGCAGAACGCGCTTGCCGGCGGCGGATCGTTCGTCACGCTGCCGGCCCTGATCCTGACCGGGCTCGATGCCAAGCTCGCCAACATCACCTCGACCGTCGCCCTGTTCCCCGGGCAGGTGACGACGGGCTGGGCGGGGCGAAGCCTCGTCGCCGGGACCGAGCGGCTGTCGTTCCGCACGCTTGCGGCGATCAGCATCGCCGGCGGCATCGGCGGCGCCTTCTTGCTGCGCGTCACGCCGTCGGCGCTGTTCGCGGCGATGGTGCCGTGGCTGGTGCTGGCGGCGACCGCGCTGTTCGCCTGGTCGAGCTTCGGGCCGAAGCCGCAGGGCGGCGGCACCGCGCCGCCGGCGTGGGTGTCGGCGCTGATCCAGGGCGGCATCGCCCTCTACAGCGGCTTCTTTGGCGGCGGTGCGGGCATCGTCACGCTGGCGGCGCTGACGCTGGCGCGGATGCCGATCCGGAATGCCGGGGGGACGAAGAACGTTCTCGTCGCCTTGTCGAACATCGCCGCGGCGATCGTCTTCGCCGCGACGACGGCGATCCCGTGGAGCCGCGCGCTCGTGCTCGGCGCGGGGTCGATGGTCGGCGGCTATGCCGGTGCGGCGCTCTTGAAGCGGGTGCCGGCGATCGTCCTGCGCGTCGCCGTCGTCGTCATCGGGTGCGCGCTGACGATCGGCCTGTTCGTCCGGGGATAGGGGCTCCGGCCGGGGCGCGGAAGAGCGGCTCTAGCCGCGGGCGCGGCGGGGCCGCTATAGGCGCGCCATGTCCGAGAATGCTCCCTCGCCCGCCGCCCTGGCCAAGACCGCGACGCTGATCGAGGCGCTGCCCTACCTGCAGCGCTACGCCGGCGAGATCTTCGTCGTGAAGTACGGCGGCCACGCCATGGGCGATCCCGAGCTGGCCCGCGACTTCGCCGAGGACATCGTGCTGCTCAAGGCCTGCGGCATCCGCCCGGTCGTCGTCCACGGCGGCGGGCCGCAGATCGGCGCGATGCTGAAGCGGCTCGACATTCAGTCGCGCTTCGTCGACGGGCTGCGCGTCACCGACGCCGCCACCGCCGAGGTCGCCGAGATGGTGCTGGCGGGCTCGATCAACAAGGAACTCGTCGGCTGGATCAACGGCGCCGGCGGCTGCGCGGCGGGCGTGTCGGGCAAGGACGCGGGGCTGGTGCTGGCGGCCAAGGCGACGCGGACGACGCGCGACGCCGGCAGCAACATCGAGCGCGAGGTCGACCTCGGCTTCGTCGGCGATCCTGTCGCCGTCGACCGCCGGCTGATCGACGTGCTGATCGGCGCCGGCATCACCCCGGTCATCGCCCCGGTCGCGGCGGGGGCCGACGGCACGACCTACAACGTCAACGCCGACACGATGGCCGGCGCGGTCGCCGCGGCGATCGGTGCGGCACGGCTGTTCCTGCTGACCGATGTCGCCGGCGTGCTGGGCAAAGACGGGGCACTGCTGACCGACCTCGACCCCCGCCGCATCGCCGCGTTGATCGACGACGGCACGATCTCGGGGGGGATGATCCCCAAGCTGGAGACGTGCGTCGCCGCGGTCGGCGCAGGCGTCGGCGCGGCGGTCATCCTCGACGGGCGGGTACCGCACGCGATGCTGCTCGAAATCTTCACCCGCGAAGGGGCGGGCACGCTGGTCCGCGCGTAAGCGAAGGCGGCGGTCGATGGTGCCACTCGCGAACGGCCGTCATGCTGGCGCAGGCCAGCATCCACGGTCGTGCGCAACGGCAAGCCGGGATGCTCGCACGGGCGTGGATGCTGGCCTGCGCCAGCATGACGGCGATAGGGGGGCGTGGCGCGTTGCACCCCCGCCCGCAACCCCCTAGATGCGGGCGCGTCATCACCCACGGATCACGGCATGAACACGCTCGCGGCGATCGTCGGCATCGTCATCATGGTGCTGCAGTGGCTGATCTGGCTGGTCATCATCCAGGCGATCCTGTCATGGCTGATCGCCTTCAACGTCATCAACACCTACAACAACTTCGTCCGCAGCGTGCTCCGGACGCTCGACGCCATCACCGACCCGCTGCTGCGGCCGATCCGCCGCATCCTGCCGGAGATGGGCGGCATCGACCTGTCGCCGATGGTGCTGATCCTGATCATCATCCTCATCCAGCGGCTGCTGCCGGCGATCCTCAGCGATACCGGAGCCTACGTCTGAAGGCGTGGACCCCCGTCAGCGGCGGCGTGACCATCGCCGTGCGCGTGTCGCCGCGCGGCGGGCGCAATGCCGTCGAGGGGGTTGTCGCCGACGCCGACGGGCGCGCGAAGATCGGCGTCCGCCTTGCCGCCGCTCCGGTCGACGGGGAGGCCAACGACGCCGTCGAGGCGACGCTCGCGCGCTGGCTCGGCGTCGCCGCGCCCGAGGTCGAGGTGACGCAGGGGATCACCACGCGCTCGAAGGTGGTGACCGTCGACGGCGATCCGGTGCAGCTGATGCGCCGCCTGCAGGCGCTGACCGCGGCGAGCGAGCCGACGTGACCGCGGCAATCATCGACGGCAAGGCGCGCGCCGCCCGGCTGGTGCAAGAGGTCGCCGCCGCGGTGCCCGCCTTCGCCGCCGCGCGCGGCCGCGCGCCGGGGCTGGCGGTCGTGCTGGTCGGTGACAATCCGGCGAGCCACGTTTATGTCAGGAACAAGCTCGCCCGCACCGCCGAGGCGGGGATGCGCTCGATCGAGCACCGCCTGCCGGCCGACACGCGCGAGGCCGATCTGCTGGCGCTCGTCGCGGCCTTGAACGCCGACGACGCGGTCGACGGCATCCTCGTCCAGCTGCCGCTGCCCGGCCACGTCGACGCCGACAAGGTGCTCGTCGCGGTCGATCCGGCGAAGGATGTCGATGGCTTCCATGCCGTCAACGCGGGGCGGCTGGCGACCGGGCTGCCGGGGCTGGTGCCGTGCACGCCAAGCGGGTGCCTGATCCTGCTGAAGGAGACCGTCGGCGACCTGTCCGGGGCCGAGGCGCTCGTCGTCGGGCGGTCGAACATCGTCGGCAAGCCGATGGCGGCGCTGCTGACCGCCGCGTCGGCGACGGTGACGCTGGCGCACAGCCGCACCCGCGACCTGGCCGGCCACGTCGCCCGCGCCGACGTGGTGGTTGCCGCCGTCGGCGTGCCGGAGCTGATCCGTGGGAGCTGGCTGAAGCCCGGCGCGGTCGTCATCGACGTCGGCATGAACCGGCTGGTCGGGGCCGACGGCAAGGGGCGGCTGGTCGGCGACGTCGCCTTTGCCGAGGCGCTCCCCGTGGCGCGCGCGATCACGCCGGTGCCGGGCGGCGTCGGGCCGATGACGATCGCCTGCCTGCTGCGGAACACGCTGCTCGCCGCGCACGCCCGCGCCGGGCTGCCGCCGCCGGTGGCGCTGTGACCGCGCCGATGGACCTCGCGGCGCTGTTCGTTTCGGCGTTCGTGACGCTGTTCGTCGTCCTCGATCCCCCGGGGTGCGTCCCGATCTTCTCGTCCCTGACCAGCGGGGCGAGCGCCGCGCACCGGCGGGCGATGGCGCTGCGCTCGACAGCGATCGCGTCCGTTGTCCTGGTCCTGTTCGGCGCGGTGGGTGAGGCCTTCCTCGCCTCGCTCGGGATCAGCCTCGCCGCCTTCCGCATCGC
>JAFARM010000366.1 GCA_019245455.1 Sphingomonadaceae bacterium
TTGGCTGCTCCGCGTCGGCTTGACGCGGACCAGCGCGTCGACCGCAAGCGTCGCGCCGCTGCGCCGGGCGACGGCGCGGGCGAGGAGCGCGGCCTGGTTATAGCCGCGCCGCCACAGCCGCCCACGGTGGAGCGGCACGGGGACGAGGACGCTATCCTCGTCCAGCCAGCCGCGCCCGGCGCGGATCATCTGCGGCGCCATGACCCCGGCGAGATGCTGGCGGTCGCCGTGCTTGAAGCCGAGCAGGACCTTGCGCGCCGGCCCGGCATAGGCGAGCGCGGCGCGGGCGGCGGTAAAACGCGGCGGCGTCTCCAGGCACGCGCCGCAGCGCGCGTCGGGGCCGCGGGCGACGTCGAACGGCGCGCCGCAGCCGGCGCACATAGGGTCGGTGATGAACTCGAGCCCGCGCCAGCAGTCGAGGCAGAAGCGGCCCTGCCGGTCGACGATGCCGCGGCACGCCGGGCAGCGCGGCGGCAGCAGCAGGTCGAGCGCGTCGTTGCCGAGCCGGCGCAGGCCAGCGGCAGCGGCGAGGATCGGCACGGCGGCAACCATCGCCCACCCTAGGCGCGGCGGGGTTAACGGAGCGTGGCCGGCGCGACTCGGCGCGATCCGGCCCGAGCGACTCGGCGCGACCCGGCTGGCGGCGCGCGGCGAGCTCGGCCGGCGCGGTGTCCGAGTCGTTAGCCTTTCAGTAAGGCTAAGTTGACGAAGGTCGCCCACTGCCCCCGCCGCGCCGCCCCCGCCGGGACGTCCCGGCGTCAGACGGGGGCGGGAGGAGGCGCGCAGCGGCATCACGGGAGCGAATCTGCCCGGCCAGGGGCGTGTAGGACAGCGGAATCTGGGGTAAACCGGGCCGGCCTGCGGGCGCCACCGCGAAGCGCGGCATGAGGACGAAGGAGAATTCGAGGCGCGCAACACAAGCGGTCGCCGCCACGCTCCTGCGGCGCCGCCGCCCCGATCGCCGAACGCGCGCCTAGCGACCCCGCGCGGTCAGCGTCGAGCCGTCCCCTCGACGCCATCGCCGACGGCGCGCGTCGCGACCCACGCGATCGGCATCCAGCCGCGCTCCCGACCACATCGCCAATCGGGCACCCCGCGACAGCGGCGGCTCGTCACCCGACCACAGCGCGGCGCGGCCGATGACGCCTGGGGTCCGCCGCTGCGGCCGACGCCCCGCGGTCAGCGCCCGACGGCGCTCTTGACCACGTCGCGGACGGAGCGGAGCGCGCGCTCGGCGGCGCTCGGGCGGTAGCGGCTCTTGGTCAGCTTCGCCAGCCGGTCGTCGGTGTCGGGGCGCCAGATCTCTGCCGAGCAGCTGACGGCGAGGTACATCGCTTTGCGGACGCCGGTGATCGCAGAAACCGGATTGACGTCGTGGAAGGCACGGTTCGACTGTAGCGAGGCGACCATGAAGTCGCCCTTCGCCGGATAGATCTTGTCGATCACCGGCGTGTAGCCGTCGAGCCCGTACAGCCGGTGCTCGCCGCCGACCATGTCGGGGTTGTCGTCGATGTAGATCAGGACCGAAACCAGCCGCGTCAGATTGTCGACGTGGATGCCGTTGCCGCCGGTCTTGATGCCATAGTTCAGCCGACCGATGCCGATGTCGAGGCGGGGAAAGAGGAACGCCTCCTCGCGCGTGTTGCCGACCTTGATCAGGTCGTCACGCCGCTCGTACGGCTCGGGGCGGATCGGCAGGGTGCGGGGGTCGCGGATCAGGTCGCCGTTCTTCACATAGCGGTCGATCTCGGCGTCGAAGATATCGACGAAGGTGCGGACGAAGCCTTCGGAATAGACCCAGTCATGGAGCTTCCTGTACGCCGGCTCCTCGTCGATCAGCTTGACGTACTCGGGGTCGGGCCAGGTCAGGTCGCCGTGCATCCGGATCTGCGGCCCGAAGCGGTCCTCGGCGGGGAAGGCACGGCGCAGCGCCTCATAGTCGACCAGCGTGTTCGCCGTCGCGACATGGGGGTAGGGCGAGGCGATGACCTCGTCGGGTGCGATCGAACGGATGGCCATAAACCCTGCCAGACTCGCGTGGTGTCTTCCCCGCTAGAATGCCTTGTGCGCCGCGGCAAGGCCAGAGGCGATCGGTCCGAAGCGGCACATTCGCTTGGCAGGCGCGGCGGGCTGCGGCATCGCCGGCGCGATGGACCCCGCCGACCCCTTCGACCGCGCCGCCCGCCGCCGCCAGCAGCGGCGCGCGGTGCCCGGCTTCCTCCACGCGGCGATGGCCGAGGAGGTCGCCGCGCGCGTCACGGCGGCGGGGCGCGGCTTCGACCTTGCGCTCGACATCGGCGGAACCGGGGTGCGTGGCAGGGTCGCGACGTGGGCGCTCGACGTCGCGCCGCGTCCCGGCGTCGCCGTCGTCGCCGACCCCGACCGGCTGCCGGTGGCGGACGGCAGCGTCGACCTGATCGCCGCCTTCGGCCTGCACGCCGCCGGCGACCTGCCCGGCGCGCTGATCCTCGCCCGCCGCGCGCTCGCCCCCGGCGGATTGTTCGTCGCCGCGCTGCCGGGCGGGGCGTCGCTCGCCGAACTGCGCGCCGACCTGCTCGCCGCCGAGGTGGCGCTGACCGGCCGCGCCGCCGCGCGCGTGATGCCGACGGTCGACCCCGCCGCCGCGCCGGCGCTGCTCCAGCGCGCCGGCTTCGCCGACCCGGTGGTCGAGGTCGACCGGCTGACCGTGCGCTACGCCGATCCGTGGGGGCTGCTCCGCGACCTCCGCACGGCGGGTGAGGGCAATATCCTGTCCGCTCGCGAGCCGCTGCGCCGCGACGTGCTCGCCGACGCGGCACGCCGCTTCGCCGCGCGCGCCGACGGGCGGGTCGCGGTCACGGCCGAAATCCTGTACCTGACCGGCTGGCGGGGCGCGGCCGGCTGACCGGCCGCCCGCGTCGGCGGCCTCGGTCTACGCCAGCACGCCGCGCAGCGCCGCCAGCGTCGCTGTGTGCGTCAGGTCGAGGTGGAGCGGCGTCACCGCGATGGCGCCGTTCCGCACCGCGTGGAGGTCGGTCTCGCGCGCCGGGTCGGCCATCTCGCGGCCATAGCCGAACCAGTAATAGGGAAAGCCGCGCGGATCGACGCGCGCGTCGATGCGGATATTGCCATAGTCGCGGAACCCCTGGGCGGCGACGACGACCGGCGGGTCGGCGGTGACACGCGCCGGGAAATTGACGTTCATCAGCACGCCCGCCGGCCAGTCGACCGCCAGCAGCCGGCGGACGATGCCCGCGCCGAACTGCCGCGCCGGGCCGAAGTCCTCGCGCCCGACGGTATAGTCGGCCATCGCCTGGCTGAGCGCGACCGCGCGTATGCCGGCCAGGCACCCCTCCATCGCCGCCGACACGGTGCCCGAATAGGTGACGTCCTCGGCCATGTTCGGGCCGCGGTTGACGCCCGACAGGATGAGGTCGGGCGGGGCGTCCTTCATCACGTGGCCGATCGCCATCATCACCGCGTCGGTCGGCGTGCCGCGCACGGCGAAACGGCGCGGCCCAAGCTGGCGCAGGCGGATCGGCGCGGTCAGCGTCAGCGAATGGCCGGTGCCCGACTGCTCTTCCGCTGGCGCGACGGTCCACACGTCGTCGCTGAGCTCGGCCGCGACGTCGGCGAGCGCGGCGAGCCCCGCCGCCTCGATGCCGTCGTCGTTGGTGAGAAGGATGCGCATCGTGTGTCCTTCGTGATCCTCCCCGGACCGGGGAGGGGGACCATGCGGAGCATGGTGGAGGGGCCGCTCGCCACACGACGATCGGCTTGAATGCCGCGAGCGACCCCTCCGTCACCGCTGCGCGGTGCCACCTCCCCGTTCCGGGGAGGAGCATACGCTGCGCCCGTGCCCGTCAAGCCGGACGCAACGCCGTCACCCCGCCCATGTAGCTGCGCAGCACCTCGGGCACGGCGACCGAGCCATCGGCGCGCTGATGGTTTTCCAGCACCGCGACCAGCGTCCGCCCGACCGCCAGCGCGCTGCCGTTGAGCGTGTGGACGAAGTGCGTCCCCTTCTGCCCGCGCACCTTGTACCGCCCGCCCTTCGGCTCGTGGACGTCCATCCGCCGCGCCTGGAAGTCGCCGCAGTCGGACACGCTGCTGATCTCGCGGTACCGGCCCTGGCCCGGTAGCCAGACCTCGAGGTCGAACGTCTTGCGCGCCGAAAAGCCCATGTCGCCGGCGCACAGCAGGACGCGGCGGTAGGGCAGCTGAAGCGCATCGAGCAGCGATTCGGCCTGGGCGGTCATCGCCTCGTGCACCGCCGCCGCCGCCGCCGCATCGGCGACGATGGCGACGAGTTCGACCTTGTCGAACTGGTGCTGGCGGATGAGCCCGCGCGTGTCGCGCCCGGCCGACCCCGCTTCCGCGCGGAAGCACGGGGTCAGCGCCGTCAGCCGCAGCGGCAGCTCGTCCGCGTCGAGCACCCGGCCGCGGATGGAGTTGGTCAGCGACACCTCGGCGGTGGGGATCAGGTAGCGGTCGTCGGTGGTGCGGAACGCATCCTCGGCGAACTTCGGCAGCTGCCCGGTGCCGAACATCGCGCGCTCGTGGACCAGCACCGGCGGCGCGACCTCGGTCCACCCGGCAGCGACGTTGGCGTCGAGCATCCACTGCCCGAGCGCGCGGTGCAGGCGGGCGAGGGAACCCTTGAGGATGGCGAAGCGCGCGCCAGCGATGGCGGCGGCGGCGTCGGGGTCGTAGCCGAAGCGCGCGGCGAGGACGTCGTGCTCGGCAGGCGCGAAATCGAAGGCGGGGAGGGTGCCGCGGGCGTGGACGACGACGTTGGCGGTTTCGTCGAGGCCGTCCGGAACGTCGGAAGCGGGAAGGTTGGGGAGGGTGGCGAGCAAGGCGCTCGCCGAAGCTCGCTGAGCAGTAAGCTGCACGTCGAGTTCGCGCTCTCTAACCTTGTCTGCCGCAACCTGGTCCATCAACTCGGATTGTTGATTAACCAGTACCGCATAGTCGTCGGTGCTCGCATAGTCGCTCGTTTCGACAACATTGCTGGAGGCAGCGCGAGATCTTGCATAAGCCTCCGCCGCCATTTTCTGTCGAACTCGTACAAGATCGAGGTTGGTTTGAGTGGCGCTCGCGCTGTTAGCGAGACGACTGGCTTCAAAGCTCGCTGGTTCGACCCCGCGCCGCGCCAACCCCGCGTCGAATGCGGCCGGATCGGCGCGGATGGCTTTGATGTCGTGCATGGCGCGGGAGCCTATGGCGGGCGGCGGCGGTGGGGGCAAGGCCCTCCTCTCCCGCTTGCGGGAGAGGCGACTCGCGCGGCAGCGCGGCGGGTGAGGGTGTACCCCACGCCGCACGCGCGGCGACGGCGGGTCAACCACGGCGACCCCACACCCTCACCCCGGGGCCCCGCCTGCCGGCGCGTCTCTCGCCCTCTCCCGCAAGCGGGAGAGGGAGCACGCCTTTGCCCTCCCGCCCCAAACCCCCTACATCGCCCCCGTGTCCGCCCCCCTCACCCTCGCCCCGGCCCCGCGCGTCGGCATGGTTTCGCTCGGCTGCCCCAAGGCGCTGGTCGATTCCGAACGGATCCTGAGCCGGTTGCGCGCCGACGGCTACGCCTTCGCGCCCGACTATGCCGGGGCCGATGTCGTGCTGGTCAACACCTGCGGCTTCCTCGATTCGGCCAAGGCCGAGAGCCTCGCGGCGATCGGCGAGGCGGTCGCCGAGAACGGGCGCGTCGTCGTCACCGGCTGCCTGGGGCACGAGGCCGACATGATCCGCGCCGCCCACCCCAAGGTGCTCGCGGTGACGGGGCCGCAACAGTACGACGCCGTCGTCGGCGCGGTCCACGCCGCCGCGCCGCCGGTGCCGTCGCCCTATACCGATCTCGCAGCCGTCAAGCTGACGCCGCCGCATTATGCCTATGTGAAGATCAGCGAGGGCTGCAACCACCGCTGCCGCTTCTGCATCATCCCCAGCCTGCGCGGCGACCTCGCCAGCCGGCCGGCGGCGGCGGTGGTGCGCGAGGCGCACGAGCTGGTCGCGCGGGGGACAAGAGAGCTGCTCGTCGTCAGCCAGGACACATCCGCCTATGGCGTCGACCTCGGCCATGCCGTGTCAGCATGGCGCGGGCGCGAGTACCGGGCGCACATCACCGACCTTGCCCGCGCGCTGGGCGAGACGGGGGCGTGGGTGCGGCTTCACTATATCTACCCCTATCCGCACGTCGACGCGCTGATGCCGCTGATGGCGGACGGCCTGGTGCTGCCCTACCTCGACATCCCGTTCCAGCACGCTTCGCCCCCTGTGCTGAAGGCGATGCGTCGCCCGGCGAACGAGGCCAAGGTGCTGGAACGCATCGCCCGCTGGCGCAGCGTCGTGCCCGACCTCGCTCTGCGCTCGACCTTCATCGTCGGCTTCCCCGGCGAGACCGAGGTCGATTTCCAGTACCTGCTCGACTGGCTCGAGGCGGCGCAGATCGACCGCGCCGGCTGCTTCAAGTACGAGGCGGTGGCGGGTGCAGCGGCGAACGACCTGCCGGGTGCGGTGCCCGAGGCGGTCAAGGAGGACCGCTGGCACCGCTTCATGGCCGCCCAGGCGCGGATCAGCGCGGCGCGGCTGGCGGCGAAGGTCGGGCGGACGCTGGAGGTCATCATCGACGCGGTCGATGACGCGGGCGGCGCGAGCGGTCGGTCGAAGTACGACGCCCCGGAGATCGACGGCGAGGTCCACCTGCGCGATTGCAGCGGGCTGAAACCCGGTGACATCGTGCCGGTTCTGGTGGAGGATGCCGACGAGGTCGACCTGTTCGGGGTGCCGGCGTGACCGACTTTGCAGCCCTGCTCACCGCCGACACGGGCCAGCCGGCGCTTACCATCGTCCCGGTTACGGCCGAGGGGTTCGCCGCGTGGCGGGCGGCGGCGGGGGTGCGGGCGCTGGCGGCGGCGGATGCGGCGGGATTCGCGGGCAAGGCGGGCGAGGTGCTGATCGTGCCCGGCGACGCGGCGGGCGCGTGGTCGGTCGCGGTTGGCGTCGAATCCGGGTCGCTCGGGCCGTGGGCGCTGGCGGCCGCGGCGGAGAAGCTGCCGGCGGGAACGTACCGACTGGCCGGCGATGCGAGCGAGGAGGGCTCGGCGCTTGCGGGTAGTGCCGACCCGAGCGCGGCGCTGTCGGGCTGGCTGCTGGCACAGCATCGCTTCGACCGCTACCGCGCGCCGCCGGCGGGGGCGGCCGGACCGCGCGTGCTGGTGTCCGACGCCGCCGCGATTCCGCCCGCGATCGCGCTCGCCGAGGCGACGGCGCTGGTCCGCG
Source organism: Sphingomonadaceae bacterium (assembly GCA_019245455.1). Taxonomy (GTDB): domain Bacteria; phylum Pseudomonadota; class Alphaproteobacteria; order Sphingomonadales; family Sphingomonadaceae; genus Polymorphobacter_B. Next base: position 7,258 of record JAFARM010000366.1, read on the forward strand.
ATCTGGTCGACACGCCGGCCGGCGACCTCGATCCCGCGGCTCTGGCGGACGCGATCCGCGCCGAGGGCGAACGCTTCGGGGCGGAGGTGCGGGTGATCGACGGCGAGGCGCTGGAGCGCGGCTTCCCCGCCGTCGCCGCCGTCGGCCGCGCCGCCGCCTGCCCGCCGCGGCTGATCGACCTGGCGTGGGGCGATCCCGCCCACCCCAAGGTGACGCTGGTCGGCAAGGGCGTGACGTTCGATTCGGGCGGGCTCGACATCAAGCCGGCGAGTGCCATGCGGCTTATGAAGAAGGACATGGGCGGGGCGGCCGTCGCGCTTGGGGTGGCGCGGCTGGTGATGGGCGCGAGGCTGCCGGTGCGGCTGCGGCTGATCGTCCCGGCGGTCGAGAACGCGATTGCCGGCAATGCCTTCCGTCCCGGCGACGTGCTCAGGACGCGCGCCGGGATCACGGTCGAGATCGGCAACACCGACGCCGAGGGGCGGCTGATCCTGGCCGACGCGCTGACCTATGCGCAGGAGGAGGACGCGCCCGACCTGCTGCTCGACTTCGCGACGCTGACCGGGGCGGCGCGGGTGGCGCTCGGCCCCGACCTGCCGGCGCTGTACAGCCACGACGACGCGCTCGCCGCCGATCTGCTCGCCGCGGGCACGGCGGCGGGCGACCCGCTGTGGCGGATGCCGCTGTGGCGACCCTATGCCGAGATGCTGAAGTCGACCGTCGCCGACATCGACAATTCGGGCGAGGGCGGGTTCGCCGGGTCGATCACGGCGGCGCTGTTCCTCGACCGCTTCGTGCGGGCGGAGCACGCGTGGGCGCATCTCGACCTCTACGCGTGGAACCCGACGGCGCGTCCCGGCCGGCCGAAGGGCGGGGCGGCGACGGGCCTGGCGGCGGCGTGGGGGCTGTTGCGGCATCGCTACGGCGGCGGCTGAGGCGGCAGAATCGTACCCGGCATGAAACAAGTGCCGGGGCGGACAGTTGAACTTCGCGAGGAACGTTCGCCGGCATCGCCGCCGGCGAACCGAACTTGCGAGGCTTGAGTCATGCGTACCGCCACCCCCGACATCGGCCAGCCGCTCTCCGCGTGGATGGGGACGCTGATCGACTATGTCCAGTCGGCGCGGCCCGACCTGACCAACCGCCAGATGGCGCTGCTGATGGTCGTCTACCTGCTGCCCGGACCGCATACCGTGCGCGGGCTGGCGGCGCGGCTCAGGGTGTCGAAGCCGGTGGTGACGCGGGCGCTCAACACGCTCGGCGCGCTCGGCTATTTGCGGCGGCAGAAGGACGACGCCGACCTCAGGAACATTTTCATCGAGCAGACGCCGCAGGGCCTTGCCTTCCTCGAAGAGTTCGCCGAACTGATCGAGCGGACCGAGGGGCATGACGAACGGCGTGACGGGCAGCGCGATCGCAAGCGGACCGCGCACTAGGCCGCATCGCCTCCAGGGTCGGATCGAGGGGCCGTCGCTGCGGCTCGACCGCCGCGTTCATGCCATTCGCGACGATCTCGCCGACGTGTTCCTGGCCGGCTCCGTCATCGCGCCGCGCTACGTCGAGGGGGTGGCGCGACAGGGGATCCTGCCCACCGCGACGATGCACGCCCGGCCCGATGCGGCGTCGACGGTGATCAGCCAGCTGCTGCTCGGCGAGGCGTTCACATTGTTCGACACGGCGGGCGATTGGGGCTGGGGGCAGTGCGGCCACGACGGCTATGTCGGCTGGACCCGGCTGGCGGCGCTCGGCGAGCCGCTCGCGGCGAGCCACCGCGTCGCGGCCGCCACGGCGGCGGTGTTCGCCGCGCCCGACATCAAGGCACCACTGATCGCCACGGTGCCGCTCAATGCGCTGCTTGCAGCAAGCGACGCCGGCGAGCGGTTCGTCGCCGCCGCCGGGGGCTTCGTCCACCGCCGGCACGTCGCGGGCTTGACCGACGCTGCCGCCGATCCGGTCGCCGTGGCGCTCGGGTTCGTCGGATCGCCCTATGTCTGGGGTGGGCGAACGCGGCAGGGGATCGACTGCTCGGGGCTTACCCAGGCGGCGCTCCTTGCCTGCGGCATCGCCTGTCCGCGCGATTCCGATCAGCAGGCGGCCGCGTTTCCCGCCATCGGTGCCGCGGCGCGACGGGCCGGCGACCTCGTCGTCTTCCCCGGCCATGTCGGTATCCTGGTCGATCCGGACACGATCCTTCACGCTAACGCCCACTGGATGGCGACCGTCGTCGAGCCGCTGGCCGACGCCGCGCGTCGCCTGGCGCCGGCCGGCTTTCACCGTCCCGCAGCCCGCGCAAGGTCTTGTTAGGGCGTTGGAACCCCGCTATGGGCGCG
>JAFARM010000375.1 GCA_019245455.1 Sphingomonadaceae bacterium
TGGGGGTGGTCATGGCGCTGGCCTTTCGTCGGGCGGCGCTCGTCCGCCGCTTGTCAGGCCCGTCAACCGCACGGGCAAGCGCCGGGTTCCTGCTGCCCGCGCAACGAGTTGGCAAACCTGCGTCGGGGCGACATCACCAGATTGTCATCCCCGCGAACGCGGGGACCCACCTCCCGGGGCACGCGCAGTGACGGCACCGTTCGCTTCAAGAGGGCGACGGCAGGAGATGGGTCCCCGCTTTCGCGGGGATGACGGGTAAGGCGGGGGAGTGGTCGCGCCTACGCGACTGCCAGCGCCGCCCGCGCCTGCGACTCAGGCCGCGACGATCACCCCGTGGCGCTTCTTGCCGGCCGAGACCTTGGCCGGAGCGGCGACCGTCATCGCCTCGTCGCTGACCGCGACCCCGTCGACCCGCGCGCCGCCGCCGCGGACCAGCCGCCGCGCCTCGCCCTTCGACGCGGCGAAGCCGAGGCCGACGAGGGCGTCCACGATAGTGACGGGGCCCCTCACAGCGAAGGTATTCGGTCCACCGACAGTGACCGCAACGCCATCTCCCACGGACACTTGCTCGAAAAGCGCCGCGGTCGCTTGCTTGGCCGCCGCCGCCGCTTCCGCCCCCCGGCACAGCGCCGTCGCCGCGTCGGCGAGCGCGATCTTGGCGGCGTTGATCTCCGCCCCCTCGAGCGCCTCCAGCCGCGCGATCTCGTCCAAGGGCACATCGGTGAACAGCCGCAGGAACCGCCCGACGTCGGCGTCGTGCGTGTTCCGCCAGAACTGCCAGTAGTCGTAGGTCGGCAGCGCGTCCTCGTGCAGCCACACCGCGCCCGCCGCCGTCTTGCCCATCTTCGCGCCGTCGGCGGTGGTGATGAGCGGCGTCGTCAGGCCGAACGCCGCGCGGCCGTCGATGCGGCGGATCAGGTCGGTGCCGTTGACGATGTTCCCCCACTGGTCGCTGCCGCCCATCTGCAGTGTGCAGCCTTCCCGGCGCGACAGCTCCAGGAAATCATAGGCCTGGAGGATCATGTAGTTGAACTCGAGGAACGACAGCGGCTGCTCGCGGTCGAGGCGCAGGCGGACGCTGTCGAAGGTCAGCATCCGATTGACGCTGAAATGCCGCCCGACGTCGCGCAGGAAGGGGATGTACGCCAGCCCGTCGAGCCACTCGGCATTGTCGAGCATGATGGCGGGATGCTCACCCTCGAAATCAAGAAACCGCGCGAAGATGCGGCGGATGCTCGCCTTGTTCGCCTCGATCCGGGCGTCGTCGAGCAGCTGCCGTCCCTCGTCCTTGCCGCTCGGGTCTCCGACCTTGGTCGTGCCGCCGCCCATCAGCACGATCGGCCGGTGCCCGGTGCGCTGCAGCCAGCGCAGCATCATGATCGACACGAGGTTGCCGACGTGGAGCGACGGCGCGGTGCAGTCGAAGCCGACGTAGGCGGTGACCGGCCCCGCGGCCGCGGCGGCGTCCAATGCGGCGGCGTCGGTGATCTGGTGGACGAACCCACGCTCGTGCAGGGTGCGGAGAAAGGCGGAGGCGTGCATGGCGGCGGCGTGTAGCATCATGGCGGCGGGTTGGGGAACCGGCACACCCATCTTCTCCCGGCGGAGCGGTGGGCGGCACGGTCTTTTCTCCCTCCCCCCCCGTGAGCGCAGCGAACGGAGAGCGGGGAGGGCCGGGGTGGGGGTTTCCGGGCGAGACACCGCGATCCTGTCGGAGATCGCGCTCCCCCACCCCAACCCTCCCCGCTCTCTGGCGCTGCGCGCCAGGGGGGGAGGGAGAAGGCGAAGCCCCTCAGTTCCACCCCTGAGCGGGAAGGACGGCCTAGTTCCTCCCCGGAACGGGGAGGGGGACCGCGCGGCTTCTTCAGCCGCGTGGTGGAGGGGCCGGTTCGATCGAGCAGCCGCGGCGTCGGTGGCGAGCGGCCCCTCCACCATCGCGGAAGAGCGATGGTCCCCCTCCCCGTTCCGGGGAGGAACTAGGCCGTTCCGGGAAGGACCCCGCTGATGCTCGCCATCGGCCTCATGTCCGGCACGTCGATGGACGGCATCGACGCGGCGCTGATCGACACCGACGGCGAGGCGCACGTCCGCCGCATCGCGTTTGCCACCACCCCCTACGACGAGCCGTTCCGCGACCGGCTGCGCGCGGCGTGCGCGGCGGCGCTGGCGATGGACCGGCCCGGCCCTAATCCCGGGATCGACGCGGTGGCCGAGGAGCTGACCGTCCGCCACGCCGGCGCGGTGATGGCGCTGCTGGCCGAGGCCGGCGTGGCGACGGCGGAGGTCGGCGTCACAGGCTTCCACGGCCAGACCGTCGCCCACCGGCCGGCGAGCGGCTGGACCTGGCAGATCGGCGACGGCGCTCGGCTGGCGGCGCTGATCGGCATCACGACCGTCAGCGACTTCCGCTCGGCCGACGTCGCGCACGGAGGGCAGGGGGCACCGCTCGCGCCGGGCTATCACCGCGCGCTGGTCGCGGGGCTGGGGCCGGAGCCGGTCGGCGTGCTCAACCTCGGCGGCGTCGGCAACCTGACGTGGTTCGGGCGCGCGGCGATCGGCGCGGAGGCGGCATGGGGCAGCTTCGACACCGGCCCCGGCAATGCCCTTATCGACGACTGGGTGCGGGCCGAGGCGGGGCTCAGCCACGACGAAGGCGGGGCGCTCGCGGCGAGCGGCACGGTGCACGAGGAGCGGGTCGCGGCGATGCTCGACCTGCCGTGGTTCGACCTGCCCGGGCCGAAGTCCCTCGACCGCGCCGACTTCGGCCTCGGCGCGGTGCGGGGCCTCAGCGCCGCCGACGGCGCTGCGACGCTGACCGCCTTCACCGCCGCCACGGTGGCGGAAGCCCTGCGCCACGCCGCCGAGCGCCCCCACCGCCTGCTCGTCACCGGCGGCGGGCGGCACAACGCGACGCTGATGGCGATGCTGGCCGCGCGCACCGGCGTGCCCGCGCTGCCTGTCGAGGCGGTCGGCTGGAACGGCGACGCGCTGGAGGCCGAGGCCTTCGCCTGGCTCGCGGTGCGCGTGCTGGCGGGCAAGCCGACGAGCTGGCCGGAGACGACGGGGGTGCGGGCGGCGGTGAGTGGGGGCTTGGTGAGCAATGGTGCGGTGAGACTTGGCCGATGACTCTGGAAGAAGCGGTTGACCACCTCTACAAGGTCTTCGCTCGACCGGCTCCCCACACCATGGCGACGTGTCCGTGCTGTGTCGATG
>JAFARM010000399.1 GCA_019245455.1 Sphingomonadaceae bacterium
AACGATGTCGAGGCGCAGGTGACGCAGGCGGCGTTCTTTCTCGGCTATGCCCTGTTTTCGATTCCCGCTGCCGCGCTGCTCAGCCGGCTCGGCGCGGCGAAGTCGATCCTGGCGGCGCTGGCGCTGATGGTCGCCGCCTGCCTGCTGGTACCGGTCGCCTCCGCGGTGCAGACCTATCTGCTGGTGCTGTTCGCGCTGTTCGTCATGGCGAGCGGGATCACGACGCTGCAGGTCGCGGCGAACCCGCTTGCCGCCGCGCTCGGCGTTCCGGAACGGACGCACGTCCGCCTGCTGCTGGCCCAGTCGTTCAACTCGCTCGGGGTCGTGCTCGGGGTCCAGCTCGGGTCGAGCGTTATGCTGTCGGGCGACATCTTCAAGAACGACGTCGTCGTCTCGACCGTCGCCGAGCGGGCGCGCGGGCTGGTCCAGGTCGACCGTGCCTTCCTGATCATCGCCGCCGCCCTCGTCGCACTGATGGTCGTGCTGTTCCTGCTGCGACGGACGGTCGACGCCGCGTCGCCGCCGTTTCAGACGACGCAATCACCCTTCGCGGCGTTGCGCTCACGCTGGGCGACGGCGGGGGCGGCGACGATCTTCGTCTATGTCGGGGCGGAGGTTGCGATCGGCTCGATCATGATCCTGTTCCTCCACCGGCCCGATGTCCTTGGCCTCGGCTATGCCGATGCGGGTTGGTACCTGGGGTGGATCTACTGGTTCGGGGCGCTCGTCGGGCGCTTCGCCGGCACCGCGCTGCTGACGCGGGTGCGCGCGACGACGCTGCTGACCATCGCGGCGACCTGCGCGGCGGCGATGAGCGCGGCGGCGTTCAGCCTGTCGGGGCCGGCGGGCGCCTATGCCGCCCTGTCGATCGGCCTGTTCAACTCGATCATGTTCCCGACGATCTTCACCCTGACGCTCGAACGCTCCGACGCGCCGGCGGCGGCGACCTCGGGCCTGCTGTGCCTGGCGATCGCCGGCGGCGGCGTGTTGCCGCTTGTCGTCGGCGCGGTGGCGCGGTCGCTGTCCTACGCCGCCTCGTTCGCCGTGCCGGCGGCGGCCTATCTTGCCATCCTTACGTTCGCGCTCGCCGCGCGGCGCGCGCGCGTGGTCGGCGACGTGCCGGCGATGGCGCACTAGGGGCTACACGGCCTTGCAGTGGCGGCCGATGAAGTCGGTCTGACGCGGCATGGCGGCGGCGATGCGAGCGATGTCGGACGCCATCGCGCGCAGAGCGTCGGGCACGCGCGCAGCGTCGAGCGCGTCGACGACCGGGTCATAGTCGCTCGGCGCGATCCCCTGCCCGAGCAGCACCGCGACCCAGCTGGTGATCGAGAACAGCTCGTCGTCGTATCGGAACACGCGCCCCTTGGCGCGGAACAGCTCGATCTTGCGCTGCAGGCTGTCGGGTACCGCCATGGTCCGCACATGGTTCCAGAACGGCGAGTCGTCGCGTGCCGTCGCGTGGTAATGCAGGATGATGAAGTCGCGGACGCCGTCATAGGCCGCGCCCACCAGCCGGTTGTACTCGTTGCGCTCGACATCGAGGAAACGGCGATCGGGAAACAGCGCTAGCAGCTTGGCGATGCCGCTCTGGATCAGGTGGATGCTGGTCGATTCGAGCGGCTCGAGGAACCCCGCGGCGAGGCCGATCGCCACGACGTTCCTTTCCCATGGCCGCACTCGCCGCCCCGCGCGGAACGACAGGTGGCGCGGTTCACCGAGCGGGTCCCCGGCAAGGTTGGCGACGAGCAGGTCGGTCGCCGCGCTCGCGTCGATGAACGCGCTTGAGTAGACGAGGCCGTTGCCGGTGCGGTGCTGGAGGGGAATACGCCACTGCCAGCCGGCCACGCGTGCCGTCGCCCGGGTGAAGGGGGCGAGCGAAGCCTCTCCCGTCGACGGCATCGCCACCGCGCGGTCGCACGGCAGCCACGTCGACCAGTCGTCGAACGGCACGCCCAGCGTCTCGCCGAGCAGCAGGCTGCGAAACCCCGAGCAATCGATGAACAGCTCGCCGGCGACTTCGCGGCCGTCCGCCAGCGTCACGCTGGCGACGTGCCCGTTTTCACCGTCGCGGGCGACGCCGGTGATGCGCCCTTCGTGGCGGATCGCGCCGTGCGCCTCGGCGTAGCCGCGCAGATAGCGCGCATAGAGCCCGGCGTCGAAGTGATAGGCATAGTCGATTCGCCCGAGCGGCGACCGCGGCTCGCCGGCGCGGTCGAAGCGGCCGTCACGCGCGGCGACCGTCGGCAGCGAGAAGTCGGCGAGCGGCGCGCCGACGCCGTGCCCGAACTTGGCGTGGATCTGGTGGAAATCGAGGCCATTGATGTCGACGCCATAGCTGCCGAACGGATGAAAATAGCGCTCGCCGACGCGGCCCCAGTCGACGAATTCGATGCCCAGCTTGAACGTGCCCTTGGTCGCGCGGACGAAGTCGTCCTCGTCGATGCCGAGCAGGCGGTTGAACTGCTGGATCGTCGGGATCGTCGCCTCGCCGACGCCGACCGTGCCGATATCGTCCGATTCAATCAGCGTCACGGTCGTTTGCTCGCCGCCCACGAAGCGCGCCAGCGCCGCCGCCGTCATCCAGCCAGCGGTGCCGCCGCCGACGATGACCACCGAGCCGATCCGCCTGTCCGTCATCGTCCCTCCAGAAAGCGTGCCAGATAGTCGCGGTGGGTTGGCGCGGTCGCTGCCGCAGCGGTGACGGCGGCGCGAAGCCGGGCGAGGATCCGGTGCGCCTCGGCCAGCGGCAGGCCGGCGGCGACGGGGTCGACGCGCCGCGGCCGCACCCCCTGCCCGATCAGCACCGCCAACCACGAGTCGGGCGCGAAGCTCTCGCCATCGTGGAGCGGCAGGTGGCCGCGTTCGCGGAACAGCGTCAGGTCGTGCGCCAGGCCGTCCGACGGGGCAGTCGCGGCAAGGTCGCGCCACAGCGGCTCCCCCCGCCGCGAGGTCGCGTAGCGCAGGGCGAGGAGGTCGCGCAGCCGCTCGGCCTCGGCCGCGGTTTGGCGATTGAAGTCGGCGAGCTCGACGGCGGCGAAGTCGGTGTCCGGCAGCAGCGCGACGATACGGTCGGCGTGCGCCTGGACGAGGTGCAGGGCGACGCCGTCGAGCGGCTCGAGCGCGACCGCCGCTTCGCCGACGGCCGCGACGTTCCCTGTCCAGGCGGCGGCGCGGCGGCCGCTGCGGAGGCGGTGGCCGCCGGGGAGCGGCTCGGTCGACGCCTCGGCGACGATCCCGCGGCCGCGCAGCGACGCCGTCAGCCGCCAGCCAGTCGCGGTCGCCGTCACCGTCTCGACCGATGGCGGCAGGGCGGCGGCCGGTTCCTCGCCGACCGCCAGCCAGGCGACCGGCAGCCAGCGCGACCAGTCGATCCACGCCGGCGCAACGGTATCGGCAACCACGCCCGTCGTGTCGACGTAAAGGTCGGCCGTCAGCCGCCCGCCGGGCAGGTCGAGGTGCGCCACCCGCCCGTCGCCGCCGATCGCCGGCCGCGCCGGCCCCGCGCGTTCGGCGACCCCGTTCACCATTGCGAAGCGGCGCAAGGTCTCGGCATAGGCGGCGGGGTCGAGCGTCAGGCCGTAGTTGAAGCGCGCCAGCGGCGACGCCGGATCGTCGCTCGGATGGACGAAGCGCCCCGCCGCGGCCAGCACCGACGCCGGCGAAAAGTCGCCGAATGCGCCCGCTTGCGGATCGAGGCGCAGCCAGTGGTGGTGGAACGGCGCGGCGGCGACAACTTCGCCGTGCTCGCCGTGCGTGTGGAGATAGGGGGCCGGCCCCCAGCCGGCGAAGGCCGCGCCGAGGCGGAAGACACCGTCGACCCGGCGCAGCAGCGCGCGCTCGTCGAGGCCGAGGTCGTGGTGGAAGTCGGTGATCGAAGGGCCAGCAGTGGCGATCAGATCGACGAGCGCAGGCGGCGCGGCGGGGTCGGCGACAACCGTCACGCTCACCCCCTTCAGCCGCGCGGCGAAGGCGGCGGCGGCCGACCAGCCGGCGACGCCGCCGCCGACGACGGCGATGCTCGCGATCGGCCGTCCGCTCACGCCGCCGCCGGGCAGAAGCGGGTGAGGAAGGCGGCATGGTCGGGCATCGCCGCGACCGCCGCCGCGGTCTCCGCCTTCAGCCGCGCCAGCGCCGCCGCCAGCGCCGGCTCCGGCACGGCGTCGGCGCGCGCGTCGTGTGCGACGGGCACGATGCCCTGGCCGAGGTAAACGGCGATCCAGCTCGGCTCGAGGAACACGCCCTGCCGGTACTTCACGACGCGGCCGCGGGCGCGGAAGAGCGCAATCTTCTCGGCCAGCGACTCGGGGATCGGCATCGTCCGGACGTAGCGCCAGAAGGGCGAGTCGTCGCGCCGCGTCGCG
>JAFARM010000013.1 GCA_019245455.1 Sphingomonadaceae bacterium
TATGTCGTGCAGGACGGCGACGTGATGAACTTCCGCTTCAACGTGTAGCCGACTCACCGCAGCATTCGGCGGGTCATGCTGGCGTAGGGCAGCATCCACGGTCGTGCGGGACGCCACACCCGCCCAGTGCACGACCATCGATGCTGGCCTGCGCCAGCATGACCCTCCGATTGATTAAGGTCGCCCTACGGCTTGGCGAACCCCGCAGGCCCGGCGGGCGGCGGCGCCGGCGCGGCCGGCGCGCCGATGTCCGCCCCGCGATTGGCGTCGGTCGCCGTCTCCTGGAGGTGGGCGCGCATCTGCCACTGGTACTTGGCGAGGGCGTGGTCGATTTCCTGGAGGAGGTTCGATGTCGTTGGATCGCTGTCGTTGGTCGCCTTGATCCCCTGCTGCGTCACCCGGTCGGCGGTCAGGTAGACGGCACTGAACCACTTGATCACCGCCGCGTCGTCGGTGAACCCGCCCGGATATTCGGGGATCAGCGAGGTGCGGATGATCGTCGTCGCCCGCCCGTCCGACGACGCGCCGATCGCCAGCAGCCGCTCGGCGCACTCGTCGGCATATTTCGACAGCCCCTCGTAATGCTCCTGGAGCAGCAGGTGGAGCGGGTAGAACAGCGTCCCCGACACGTTCCAGTGCGCCTGCTTGGTCTGCAGCTGCAGTTGCTGCAGCTCGGTCAACGTCGACTGCAGCGCGCGGATGCTCGCCTCGATATTGCCGGTCGGCGACTTCAGCTGGCGCGTGACATCGTTGTGCGGGAAGCGGTCGGCGGGCTGGCCCCCCGCCGGCGCGGCGGCGACCAGGGCGAGGGCGAGAACAAGGCGCATCGGCAGCACTCCGCAACGATGCGCTGCCAACGCCGCGAGCGACCGCAGGTTCAGTCGCCGGCGAAGGAAACCAATGTCGCAACCTCGACGCCGGCCGCGCGCAGCCGGTCGGCCCCGCCAAGGTCGGGCAGGTCGACGACAAAGGCCGCCTGGGCGACCTCGGCACGCGCGGTGCGGAGCAGCTGCACCGCCGCCAGCGCCGTACCGCCGGTGGCGATCAGGTCGTCGACCACGAGCACGCGCGCGCCGGGCGGGACCGCGTCAGCGTGGATCTCGACGCGGTCCTCGCCGTATTCGAGCGCATAGTTGACGCCGATCACCGCTCCGGGAAGCTTGTTCTTCTTGCGGACGAGGACGAGCCCTTTGGTCAGCCGGGCGGCGAGCGCGGCGGCGAAGACGAAGCCGCGCGCCTCGATCCCGGCGATCAGGTCGACCTCGCCCGCCGCCGCCGCTAGCCGGTCGATCGTCGTGGCGAAGCCCGGTCCGTCGAGGAGCAATGTGGTGACGTCGCGAAACTGGATGCCCGGCAGCGGATAGTCGGGGATGGTGCGGATGAGGGTGGAGAGATCGCGCGTCATGCCGTCCAAATGCGTGCTTGTCGTCCCCGCGAAAGCAGGGACTCATCTCCCGAAAGTCGGTAGGAGATGGCTCTCCGCTTGCGCGGGGATGACAGGGTGGGGCTCACTCCGCCGGCACGGCCCCCGCCTTGGGGTGCTTGATGTCGGCCCAGACGCGGACGTAACTTAGATAGGCGAGCACCGACAGCGCGGCGAGGAACAGCACGGCGGCGACCCCCGTCGAGCGGCGCGCCTCGAGCTTGGGTTCGGCGGTCCACGTCAGGAAGGTCGCGACGTCGCGCGCCATCTGGTCCTTGGTCGCCTTGGTGCCGTCGGCATACTCGATCTGCCCATCGCCCGACAGCGGCGGCGGCATGGCGACGTTCAACGAGCGGAAATAGGGGTTGTAGTAAAGCCCGTCGGGCACCTGCCAGTCCTTGGGCGCATCACGGTAACCGGTGATCAGCGAGTGGACGTAGTTCGCCCCGCCCTCGCGCGCCTTGGTGATCAGCGACAGGTCGGGCGGCAGCGCGCCGTTCTGCGCCGCGCGGGCGGCGATCTCGTTCGGGTAGATCAGCGGGAACTTGTCCGACGGCAGGCCCTTGCGCGTCGACGGCTCGCCGGTCTTGTCGTCGATCGACGGGATGTCATACTCCTTCGCCAGCGCCTTGATCTGCGGCGCGGTGAAGCCGATGTCGGCGAGATCGCGGAAGGCGACGCGGTGAATCGCGTGGCAGGCCGAGCAGATGCCCTTGTACACCGCGAAGCCGCGCTGCAGCTGGGCCCGGTCGAAGGTGCCGAAGATGCCGGCGTTGCCCGGCCCGCGCCACGACCAGTCGATCGCGACGGGGGCGAGGTGGTATTTCTCGACCGGGTCGGGCTGGACCGGATCGCGCGGCTGCACCGCCGCCCATAGCAGGGTGACGACGAACAGCAGGCCGACGCCGAAGGCTCCAAGACGCACCATCGATCCCGCCCCTTATTCCGCCGGCTGCGGCGTGGCGCCGCCGCTGCCCAGTGTGCCGGCCGGCGTTTCGTTGTAGCCCGGCGGCTGCAGCCCGATCGGCGCGCCGGTCTTCGATTCCTTGCCGAGCACTGCCTCGTTGATCGAATGCGGCAGCGGCAGCGGCTTCTCGATCCGCGCGACGAAGGGCACGATCAGCAGGAAGTGGGCGAAGTAATAGGCCGCGGCGAGCTGACCGATGCGGACCAGCGGTTCGACCGGCGGATGGCCGCCGCAATAGCCGAGCACCAGGCAATCGGCGACCAGGACCCAGAAGAAGATGCGGTTGAGCGGCCGGTAGGTATTCGACCGCACCGGCGAGGTGTCGAGCCACGGCAGGAAGAACAGCAGCGCGATCGCCGAGACCATCGCCAGCACGCCCCACAGCTTGGCGGGGATGAACAGGAAATCGACGGTGAACGACTTTAGGATGGCGTAGAAGGGCAGCAGATACCATTCGGGCACGATCTCCGCCGGCGTCGCCAGCGGGTTGGCCGGGATGTAATTGTCCGGCTCGCCGAGCGCGTTGGGCAGGAAGCAGACCACGCCCGCGAACAGCATCAGATAGACCGACAGGCCAAAGAAGTCCTTGGCGGTATAGTATGGGTGGAACGGCACCGTATCCTGCGGCCCCTTGACGTCGACGCCGGTCGGATTGTTCGAGCCCGGGATGTGCAGCGCCCAGACGTGCAGGATGATCACGCCGAGAATGACGAACGGCAACAGATAGTGCAGCGAGAAGAAGCGGTTGAGCGTCGCATTGTCGGCCGCGAAGCCGCCGAGCAGCCAGGTGTGCAGCGTCTCGCCGACATACGGCACGGCCGAGAACAGGTTGGTGATGACCGTCGCCCCCCAGAAGCTCATCTGCCCCCAGACGAGGACATAGCCCATGAAGGCCGCCGCCATCATCAGCAGCAGGATGACGACACCGAGCATCCACAGCACTTCGCGCGGGGCCTTGTACGAGCCGTAATAGAGGCCGCGGAAGATGTGGATGTAGACGACGGCGAAGAAGAAGCTGGCCCCGACCGCGTGCATATAGCGGATCAGCCAGCCGGAATTGACGTCGCGCATGATGTGCTCGACGCTGTCGAAGGCGAGGCTGGTGTCGGCGCGGTAGTGCATGGCAAGGACGATGCCGGTGATGATCTGGATCATCAGCGCAGCCCCGGCGAGGAAGCCGAAGTTATAGAAGTAGTTGAGGTTCTTCGGTGCCGGATACCCTGCCCCGACGCTGTCGTAGATGAACCGCGGCAGCGGCAGCTTGGCGTCGAGATAGCGTCCGAACGTCGTCGTCGGCTGATAATGCTTGGCCCAGGGGAAACTCATGGCTCGCGCTCCTCAGCCGATCGTGACCGATGTCGGCGACTTGAAGGAATACACCGGGACTTCGAGGTTCCGGGGTGCGGGACCTTTGCGGATGCGCGCGGCGGTGTCGTACTGCGAGCCGTGGCACGGGCAGAAATAGCCGCCGAACTCGCCCTTGTTCTCGCCCTCGCGCGCGCCCAGCGGCACGCAGCCGAGGTGCGTGCAGACGCCGAGCGTGATCAGCCACTGCGTCTGCCCCGGCTTGGTCCGCTGCGCCAGCGTCTGCGGATCGCGCAAGGACGCGACGTCGACCTTGTTCGCGGCGGCAATCTCGGCCGGCGTCAGGTGGCGGGCGAACACCGGCTTGCCGCGCCACGACACGACGATCGCCTGTCCCGGCTGGATCGCGGCGAGATCGACATCGATCGACGCCAGCGCCAGCACGTCGGCCGACGGGTTCATTTGGTTGATCAGCGGCCACAGCACGGTCGCGGCACCCGCCGCGGCGAAAGCACCGGTGGCGATGTAGATGAAGTCGCGGCGACGCTCGCCGCTTTCGGTCAGGTCGTCGCTGTGCTGCGTCGCCATTCTGATCCTTGCCTCAACACGAACGGGCGCTGGGACGAGGCCCCGCGCCGAGTGTCTGCGTCTCTAGCGCCCAGCTTTACGCCAGCGCAACGGGCATTTTGGCGCGGGTGCGACCGCGGTGCCGCAGGCGTCAACCCGCGAGCGCCGCGAGCGCCGCCGGCAGCAGCGCCGGATCGCCAACTGCCACGACGCCGCCATCGCTGCCGCGCGACAGGGGCCGGCCCTGCCAATCCGCGATCGCTCCGCCGGCGCCGGCGACGATCGGAACCAGCGCCGCCCAGTCGTAGAGCTTCAGCCCGGCCTCGATGACGACGTCGAGGTGGCCGCTCGCGAGCAGGCCGTAGTTGTAGCAGTCGCCGCCGTAGATCGCCTCGCCGGCGGACGACGTCCGCTCCCCCGCTGTGCCGCGCGCGCGCTCGAAGGCGGCGAAATCAGCGGCGCTGAAATAGTGCGGCGACGAGGTGGCGAAATGGGCGTGAGCGAGGCCGGAACAGCGCCGCGTCGAGACGGTGCACCCGTCGAGCGTCGTCGGACGACCCTCCGCGCCCACCCAGCGGTCGCCGGTGATGCACTGGTCGATGACGCCGACGACCGGGACGCCCGCCTCGACCAGCGCGATCAAGGTGCCGAAGATCGGCCGCCCGGCGACGAAGCTGCGCGTGCCGTCGATCGGGTCGAGCACCCAGACGCGGGACGCATCGGGCCGGTCCTCGCCATATTCCTCGCCGATGACGCCGTCCGCCGGCGCGTGCTCGGCGAGGAGCGCGCGCATCGCCGCCTCGGCCGCGCGGTCGGCGACGGTGACGGGCGAGGCGTCGGCTTTGGCCTCGACCCCTGCAAGCGCACGGTAGTGCGGGCGGATCGCCGCGCCGGCGGCATCGGCGAGCGCGGCGGCGAGCGCGAGGTCGGCGTCGCGGATCACAGGCCGAGGTCCGCGAGGATCATCGCCCGGTGCTCGTCAAGCGCGGGGGCCTTGGCCCGCACCGCGGGATCGGGGAAGCCGCTGACCTTCACCGGGTTGCCGGCGGCGAGCAGGGGCGAGCCGTCGGGGAAGGCCGTCGTGATCGCCATGGTGCGCGCCTGGACCTGACGGTGGCTGAGCGCCTGCGCCACATCCTGCACCGGGCCGCACGGCACGCCGGCAGCTTCAAGGAGCGCCAGCCAATGCACCGCCCCCGCGCTCGCCAGCCGCGCCTCGATCAGCGCCGCGAGCGCCTCCGCGTGCTCCGTCCGCGCGGCGTTGCTGGTGAAGCGCGCGTCACCGGCGAGGTCGAGCTGAAGCGCCTTGCACAGCAGCTTGAACAGCGGGTCATTGCCTGCGGCGATGACGATCTGTCCGTCGCCG
>JAFARM010000113.1 GCA_019245455.1 Sphingomonadaceae bacterium
TGGTCTTGCTTGCCGCCGGCACGCTGCTGCCGCTGACGCTGATCCTCGCCTGAGCACGTTCCGGCGCGGCTGCGACACCGCCGCGCTTGCCCGCGCCCGCGCGCGAACATAAATCGAACGCATGTCGCACCTCGACACGCGCGCCAAGCTGGCAATCCTCGCCGACGCGGCGAAGTACGACGCCAGTTGCGCGTCGTCGGGCACGACCAAGCGCAACAGCGCGGGCGGCAAGGGGCTGGGCTCGACCGAGGGCAGCGGCATCTGCCACAGCTATGCCCCCGACGGGCGCTGCATCAGCCTGTTGAAGATCCTGCTGACCAACAGCTGCATCTTCGACTGCCACTATTGCATCAACCGCCGGTCGTCGAACGTGCGGCGCGCGCGCTTCACCGTCGACGAGGTGGTCGCGCTGACGCTCAACTTCTACAAGCGCAACTATATCGAGGGGCTTTTTCTGTCGTCGGGCATCATCGGCTCGAGCGACTACACGATGGAGCAGCTGGTCCGGGTGGCCAAGACGCTGCGGACGGAGCACGACTTCCGCGGCTACATCCACCTCAAGACCATTCCCGACGCCGCGCCCGAGCTGATCGAGGAGGCCGGGCTCTACGCCGACCGCCTGTCGATCAATGTCGAGCTGCCGACCGAGATCGGCTTGTCGGCGCTGGCTCCGGAGAAGGACGCCGGGCGGATCCGCACGGCGATGAAGGGGCTGAAGGCCGGCATCGACGACAACCGCGACGCCCGCGCCAAGTACCGCAGCGCGCCCAAGTTCGCGCCCGCCGGTCAGTCGACGCAGATGATCGTCGGCGCCGACGCCGCGACCGACAGCGACGTCGTAGCGAGCGCGTCGTCGCTGTACGGCAGGTTCGGCCTGCGCCGCGTCTACTACAGCGCCTTCTCCCCGATCCCCGATGCGAGCGCCGTCCTGCCGCTCGTCCGCCCGCCGCTGATGCGTGAGCACCGGCTGTACCAGGCTGACTGGCTGATGCGCTTCTACGGCTTCGCGCCGGCCGAGTTGGCGGCGGCGACCGACGGGGGGATGCTGCCGCTCGACATCGACCCCAAGACGGCGTGGGCGCTGAAGCACCGCGACGACTTTCCGGTCGACATCAACCGCGCCCCGCGCGAGCTGCTGCTGCGCATTCCGGGGATCGGCGTGAAGTCGGTGAACGCGGTGCTGCGCGTGCGGCGACAGCGGCGGCTGAGCCTCGCCGACCTCGCGCGACTGACGCGCAGCATCGACCGCCTGCGCCCGTTCGTCGTCACCAGCGACTGGCGCCCGCGCGCGCTGGTGGAGAGCCCGGTGCTGCGCCCGACGCTGGTCAAGGCGGAGCGCAGCCAGTTGGAGCTGTTCGGGTGATCATGATGGTCGTCATCCCGGCGAAAGCCGGGACCCAATGCCGGTAGAGCATGGCGGCCATGTGTACATCGTGGCGAGCCGCATGAACGGCACGCTCTACACGGGCGTGACGAGCGACCTCGTCAAGCGCGCTTATCAGCACCGCCACGGTTTGATGGAAGGCTTCAGCAAGCGCTACGGCTGCAGGCGACTCGTCTGGTACGAGGCTCACGCGGAGATCGTCGGCGCGATCCGCCGCGAGAAGCAGATCAAGGAGTGGAAGCGGGCGTGGAAGATCCAGCTGATCGAGGCTGTCAATCCCGGCTGGCGCGACCTCGCCGAGCCGTTCCTGGGACCGGCGGCATTGGGTCCCGGCTTTCGCCGGGATGACGGGTGAGGCGATGCGCCGCTTCTTGCTCATGCTGAGCGTTCGGGTCGGCTGATGCCCACCGCCGTCCTCGCCCGGCCCGACGACTTCGACGGCTGGCGCGCCGCCGCGCGCGGGTTCGCTGCGGCGGGCGTGGCGGCGGAGCGGGTCGTCTGGCAGGTCGGAGACGCGCCGACCGACCTCCTCGCCGGGGCCCCCGCGCCGGCGGCGACCGCGCCGATGTTCACCGTGCCCAAGGCGTTCCTCGAGATCGCCCGCCGCGTCATCTGCAACGCCGATCACGAGCGCTTCGCCCTGCTCTACGCCGCGCTGCTGGCGTTGCGCGACCGGCCCAAGCTGTTCGACGATGCCGCCGACCCGCTGGTGCGGCGGCTGTACGACCTCGACAAGAGCGTGCGGCGCGACGTCCACAAGATGCGCGCCTTCGTCCGCTTCCGCGAGGTGGCGGACGCCAGCATCGCCGACGGGGGCGAGCGCTTCGTCGCCTGGTTCGAGCCCGAGCACCACATCGTGCGCCTGAACAGCGGCTTCTTCGCGCGGCGGTTCGCGGCGATGCGCTGGTCGATCCTGACGCCGCTCGAGTGCGTCCACTGGGACGGCGAGCTGGCCTTCACCCCCGGCGCGACCCGCGCCGACGCGCCGGACGGCGACCCGCTCGAGGCGACGTGGCGGACCTACTACGCCTCGATCTTCAACCCCGCGCGGCTGAAGGTGAAGGCGATGACGAGCGAGATGCCGCGGAAATATTGGAAGAACCTGCCCGAGGCGTCGCTCGTTCCGGGCCTCGTCGCCGGAGCCGAGGAGCGGACGCGGATGATGATCGAGGCAGGTGCCGCGGCGGGGCGGAGCAACGACGAGGTGCAGGCGGCGATCGCCGGTGACGTCGCGACTCCCTCGCCGGAGCGAGCAACGGCACCCCTAGCGGCCGGCGGGGCGGGCGTGGCTCCCGTCCCCAGCGGCGATGCGCCCGCCGACCGGCTCGCCGCCCTGCGCGACGAGGCGCTGCGCTGCAAGCGCTGCCCGCTCTACGGCCCGGCGACGCAGACGGTGTTCGGCGAGGGGCCCACGGCGGCGCGGCTGATGTTCGTCGGCGAGCAGCCGGGCGATCAGGAGGACCTCGCCGGCCGCCCCTTCGTCGGCCCGGCAGGGCAGGTGTTCGACCGCGCGCTGGCGGCGGCCGGCATCGACCGCAGCCGGACCTATGTCACCAATGCCGTCAAGCACTTCAAGTTCGAAGCGCGCGGCAAGCGGCGCATCCATTCGAAACCAGACACGGGCGAGATCGACGCCTGCCGCTGGTGGGTCGAGCACGAACGCGGGATCGTCAAGCCGGCCGTGACGGTGGCGCTGGGCGCGACGGCGGCACGCTCGCTGACCGGCAAGGCGGTGACGATCAGCCGCGAGCGCGGCCGCCCGCTTCGCCTTGCCGACGGCAGCGAGGCGTGGATCGCCGTCCACCCGAGCTTCCTGCTCTGGAGTGAGGACCGCGCGGCGGCGGAGGCGGAGTTCGAGCGCTTCGTCGCGGACCTGGTGGCGGTGAGGGAGCGGCTGGCGGCGCTGGGTTGACTCTTGCGGGCGGTCGGTCGTCGGCCTACACATAGGTATGTGGAGGTGACGATGGCTGAGACGGCGAGTGTCCGGACGAACATCCTGCTCACCCCGAGCGAGCACCGCTCGTGGACGACCGTCGCCCGCGCGCGCGGCATCTCGCTCGCCGAATATATCCGGCGCAGCGTCGCGGCGGCAGAGGCGGCGCCCACCGCCGACGAGATGGATCAGCTGGAGGTGCTGACCGCCGAGCTTACTGCGGCGGCATCGGCGATGCACGCGGCGGTCGACTCGGCCCTGGCGCAGCTGCGTGGATCGTCGGCTGGCGAGCGCGACGAGGCGGTGGCGCGGCAGGTTGCGGCCGACCTTGACGCGGCACCGGTGGCGTTCGACCGGGCCATTCTCGATTTCGCAGCATGAGCCGTCTGGGCGACCTGCTCGATGGCGTCCGCAAGGCGATCCTGATAGAGC
>JAFARM010000165.1 GCA_019245455.1 Sphingomonadaceae bacterium
GGCGACAGACCCCTCGCAGCGAAGCCGCGCCGTCGGACGGGTGCGGCGGTGAAGGCCCGCCGACCCGCCGGCCGGCCTTGCGCGAGTCGGCGCGGTGCTCCGCGCGCCTGCGGCGTGCTCGCTCCGCCCGGCCGCGCGGCGGCTAGCGGCCCTGGATGCCGAGCAGCTCGACCTCGAACACCAGCACCGCGTTCGGCGGGATGACGCCGCCCGCCCCATGTGCGCCGTAGCCGAGCTCGGGCGGGATGGTGAAGCGGTACTTCGACCCGACCTTCATCAGCTGGACGCCTTCGGTCCAGCCGGGGATGACGCCCGCCAGCGGGAATACCGCCGGCTGGCCGCGGGCGATCGACGAATCGAACACGGTGCCGTCGAGCAGCCGCCCCTCATAGTGGACGGCGACGGTGTCGGCCGGCGTCGGGCGCGGCCCGTTGCCTTCGTGCAGCACCTCGTACTGCAGGCCGGAGGCGGTGGTGTGCACGCCGGGCATCCCCTTGTGCTTGGCAAGGTAAGCGAGGTCGGCGGGGCGCGAGGCGTCGACCGCGCGCTGCGTCCCGGCCCAGACGAGGACGGCGACGAGCGCGAGCAGCAGCAGCCCGAGCGCGATCCAGCGGCCGCTCCCGCCGGCCGCGCTGGCGGACGCC
Source organism: Sphingomonadaceae bacterium (assembly GCA_019245455.1). GTDB lineage: Bacteria > Pseudomonadota > Alphaproteobacteria > Sphingomonadales > Sphingomonadaceae > Polymorphobacter_B. The sequence continues at coordinate 645 of JAFARM010000165.1, forward strand.
ACCGGCCTTACTTCGCGCCGTCGCGCTCGGCGCGCTTGCGCTCGAGCTTGCGGGCGCGGCGGACGGCGGCGGCCTTCTCGCGCGCGCGCTTCTCGGACGGCTTCTCGTAGTGGCGGCGCAGCTTCATCTCGCGGTAGACGCCCTCGCGCTGGAGCTTCTTCTTGAGGGCACGCAACGCCTGATCGACGTTGTTGTCGCGGACGATGATCTGCAAGCCGTTCTCTCCATTCACGCCAGCGGCCTCAGCATGGCCACGGCTTGTCATAGGGGTTGACGCCGGACGACGGTTCGTCCGGCGGGAAGACGGCGGGCGATAGCAGAAGGCGATCCCGCCGGCAAGCCGGTGCCGCCGCGCAGAGTCGCCGCCGCAGGCGGTGCCAGGCGCAGCCGCGGAAGTTGACAAAGGTCGCGCTGCGCAGGCTAGGACCGCCCTCTCGCCGAGCCGCCCGCGGCGCGGCAGAACGGAGGAGAGGAGACGAAGGTGGGCCATCGCAGCCAAGGCTAGGCCGATCGGCCGTGTGTAGGACAGCGTTTTCTGCCCGCCAGCGCCGCCCGATCAGGCGATCGCGCCGGCGACACGCAGCGCCTGCACCGTTTCCGGCACGTCGTGGACGCGGACGATCTGCACGCCGCACGCGACCCCGTGCAGCGCCAATGCCAGCGAGCCGCCGAGCCGCGCTGCCGGCGGGGCCTCGTCGCGTGCCAGCCGCGCGATCAGCGCCTTGCGGCTCGCCCCGAGCAGCAGCGGCACGCCGAGCGCGTGGAAGGCGGCGAGGTTCCGCAGCAGCGCGACGTTGTGCGCGGCGGTCTTGCCGAAGCCGATGCCGGGGTCGGCGACGATCCGGTCGCGGGCGATGCCGGCGGCGACCGCGGCGTCGATCCGCGCCTCCAGCCCGTCGAACACCTCGCCGACGACATCGTCGTAGCGTGGGTCGAGCTGCATCGTCGCCGGCGTCCCCTGCGCGTGCATCAGGACCACCGGGCAGCCGCGCGCCGCGAGCAGGGCGGCGGCCGCCGGATCGTGGGTCAGCGCCGACACGTCGTTGACCAGCGCCGCACCGGCGTCGAGCGCGGCCGCCATGACCGCGGCCTTGCGCGTGTCGATGGAGACCAGGGTGGGAGAACCTCCCCTCCCCTTTAGGGGAGGGGCCGGGGGTGGGGGAGTCGATCGTAACCCTGTGCCTGGTACAGCCCCACCCCCGGGCCGCGCTTCGCGCGTCTCTCGCCCCTCCCCTAAAGGGGAGGGGAGGGGTGTCGTGCGCGGGTCGTCCTTGGAGTAATCGGGACTCCCCACCCCCGGCCCCTCCCGCAAGCGGGAGGGGAGGAGTGCCGCTAGCACCGGCATCACGCGGGCCAGCTCTTCGGCGACCGGCACGTCCTGCGCCCCCGGCCGGGTCGATTCCCCGCCGATGTCGATCAGGCTCGCGCCCGCCGCCGCCATTGCCCGCGCCGCCGCAACCGGATCCCCGCCGCCGGGGCGCAGCGCGCCGGCGCTGAAGCTGTCGGGGGTGACGTTGACGATGCCCATGACGTGCGGCCGCGCCATGTCGAGCCCGGCGACGGCGGCGCGCCGCGCGACGAGCGCGTCGCAGCGGCGGCGGACGGCGGCGCGGACTTCGGCCGGCAGCGGCGCGATGGCGGCACGGACCTGGCCCAGCGGCACGACCGTCGCGCGACCGCCGATCGTCAGGCGCACCGCGCCGAAGCGCACCCAGCCGCCGGCGAGCCGCTCGCCGTCGCCGAAGCGCGTCGGGGCGACCAGGACGCGCGGGAGATCGGTCAGGATCGAGCGCTCAGAGGCCGGCAAGCTCGGCGGGCAGCGTCTCGAGCGCGGCGATGGCGTGCTCGGTCGTCTCGAACGCCTTGGCCGCATGGCCGTAGATGAAGCCATAGACCGGATAGTCGGTCGTACCCAGGTCGCCCATCGGCGCGTACCACACCCGCACCCGGCTCCAGTCGCCCGCCGCCGACGTGTCGACGACGGTGACGTTCTCCTCGACCTGGCCGCGCCGCCCGGCGACCGGCGACCAGTTGGCGTGCGTGACCTTGATCTCGCGCGGGGAGATGACCTCGCTGACGGTGGCGACATGGCCGACGCGCATATGGGCGAAGGGCTTGAAGACGAGGACGCTGCCGACGCGCGGCGCGATCCCCTGCTCGTACTGGCCGACCGCCTGGTGCCACCACGTCGCCGCGTTGCCGAACAGTTCGATGCCCGAAAAGGCGCGGGCGAAGGTCACGCACTGCCACCCGCCGCCCCAGCCCTGGGCGCTGACCGGCGCCGAAAACACCAGCATCGCCAACACCATCGCGCATAGGCGCGACCCTCGCCCGACCATTGGAAGCTCCCCAGCTCTCGCACGCTGAAGGTGCCGGGGATCGCGGGCGGGGAAAAGCGCGGAGCGGCGAGGCGAGGCGGCCGCGGGGTGAACCGTGGCTTAACGCGCGCGCCTCACCACCGCGTCAGGCGGGGCAGCACGACGCGGGCCAGCGCCATGACGATGCCGATCGCCAGCGAGAACCACACCGTGATGTAGAGCGGATCGTCGTGCGGGCATTCGAGCGTGAAGACGACGCCGCCCCACGCCGCCGCGGCGACCCCCGCCGCCGTCGCCGCGCCGACGGGATCGGTCGGCGCGCCGCGCCGCATCAGCACGGCGAGCGCGCCGAGCGCCGGCAGGGCGCAGCTGACGACGAAGCGGACGCACTCGAGGCCGTGCCGCCAGTCGAGGCGAGCGATCAGTGCCGCCGTCCCCGCCCCGGCGGCATCGACCGCCCAGCCGGTGGCGACCGCAATCGCGGCGACGATCGCCAGCGCCTTCAGCCCGTGGCGCGGCGATCCGACCGGATCGAGCGCGGCGATGGTCGTGGCAACGCCGATGCCGGCGAGCACCATCAGGCTCAACGCCTTCCACCAGAAGGCCATCAGCCCCATGGCGTGGTGCATATCGGGGCGCATCCCGCGCATGGCGAGATAGACCGCGATCTCGACCGCGGCCAAGACGGCGAACGCGGCCCAGTCCTGCGCCGGGCGGCGGCGGACGACGGGCTTCAGCCCGTGGACCAGCGTGTCGAGGAAGGCGTCGTCGGCGCTCATTCGCCGGTCTCCAACAGGGCGTCGTCTGCCGATCGGGTCGCGAGCTGCGCCGACAGACGGGCGAGTCCACGATGGATGTTGACCTTGACCAGGCTGGCGCTCTGGCCGGTGGCGGCGGCCGCCTCCTCGATCGACAGGCCGTCGATCTTGACCAGGCGGATGACGGTCGCCTGCGCCGGCTTCAGCGTCGCCAGGAGCGACTTCAGCACGCTGGCGCTGGTCACCGCCGATTCGTGGTCGCCGACGCTCAGCGTCTCGGGCAGCTCGTCGGCCGCCGTCCGCTTCATCGACCGCAGCCGGTCGATCCACTTGTAGCGCGCGATCGCCGCCAGCCACGGACCGAACGGCCGTTCCGGATCATAGGTCGCGCGCTTGGTGTGGATGGCGATCATTGCTTCCTGTACGGCATCGTCGACGCTTCCCGGCGGCAGCCGGCGGGTGTAGTAACGGGTGAGCCATGGCCGCACCTCGGCGAGCAGACGGCGGTATGCGCCGCCGTGCCCGCCTTGAGCCGCCGCCATCAGTGCGCCCCATTCCTCCATCCCCGTCTCCTGCCGCCGTGGCGGCGCGACACTAGCCGCTTCGGCGACGAGGAAAAGAGCGCGCATCACCGGCGTTCGCCACGCCGCCCAAGGCGGTTACAAGGATGGACATGGATCCAGCGCTGCTTCTGCTGTTCGCCGGTGCCGGCGCGGGGGCGGGCAGCGGCGTCGCCGCGGTCGCCGATCGCTGGCCGGCGGCGCGCGGGATCGGCGAGCGGCGGTGCGGGCGATGCGGTGCGCCGATCGCTGGC
>JAFARM010000179.1 GCA_019245455.1 Sphingomonadaceae bacterium
TGTCCTTCTCGTCATCCTGATCGTCGCTGTCGGCATCTGGGCCGTCGCTCACACGCGGACGACGCGGGTTCCCGACGGCGGTGCGCTGGTGCTCGATCTCGACGGGCCGGTGGTCGACCAGGCGAGCGAGCGGTCGGCGTTCGCCGCCCTTCCGGGCCAGGGTGGCAACAGCGACGAGATCGAGGTGCGCGACGTGCTCCGTGCCATCGACACGGCGCGGACCGACAGCCGGATCAAGCTGATCGTCCTCCAGCTCGACACCTTCATCGGCGCGGGCCAGGCCAACCTGCAGGCGATCGGCGCCGCGCTGCGGGCGTTCGAGAAGGCGGGTAAGCCGGTCTACGCCTATGCCACCGCCTATACCGACGCGAGCTATTACCTCGCGGCGCAAGCGAACCATGCCTGGATCAACCCGCTCGGCGGCGTGCTGCTGACCGGTCCCGGCGGCACGAACCTCTATTTCAAGAAGGCGCTCGACAAGCTCGACGTCGACGTCAACGTGTTCCGCGTCGGCAAGTACAAGTCGTTCGTCGAGCCGTATACGCGCACCGAGGCGAGCCCGGAGGCCAAGGCGGCCGAGCAGGCGCTGGTCGACGGCGTCTGGCGGACGTACCTCGACGACGTCCGCGCTGCGCGGCCGGCCGCCGACATCACCGCCGATCTCGCTACGCTGCCGCAGCGCATCGCCGCGGCGCACGGCGACTTCGCGCAAGAAGCGGTCGACGCGCACCTCGTCGACACGATCGGCACGCGCGTCGCGTTCGGCCAGGCGGTCGCCAAGGTCGTCGGTCAGGGCGACGACAAGCAGCCGGGGGCATTCAACGGCATCACGCTCGACAAATATGTCAAGGCGACGAAGAAGTCGCGCAGCGGCCCGGCGGTCGGCATCGTCTATGTCGCCGGCGACATCGTCGACGGCGACGCGCCGGCGGGCACGGCGGGCGGCGACACAATCGCCAAGCTGGTCGCCAAGGCCCTGACCAACAACGACATCAAGGCGATCGTCGTCCGCATCGATTCGCCCGGCGGATCGGTAACGGCGTCGGAGCGGATCCGCGAGGCGCTGGCCGAGGCCAAGACCAAGGGCGTGCCTGTTATCGCCTCGATGGGGCCGGTGGCGGCGTCGGGCGGATACTGGGTATCGACCGCGGCGAGCCAGGTGTTCGCCGCGCCATCGACGATCACCGGCTCGATCGGTGTCTTCGCGGTGATCCCGACGTTCAACCGGGCGCTCGACCGCATCGGCATTTCGACCGACAGCACCAAGTCGACCCCCTACACCGGCGATCCCGACATCCTGCGCGGGCTGACGCCCGACAGCCGGGTCGTGCTGCAGGCGGGGATCGACGACGTGTACCGCCGCTTCACCGGCCTGGTGGCGGCGGCACGGCACCTGCCGGTGGCGCGGGTCGACGAGATCGCCCAGGGGCGGGTGTGGACCGGGACCGACGGCGTGCGGCTTGGCCTCGTCGACCAGCTCGGCGGCCTCGACGCGGCGGTGGCGGCGGCGGCGAAGGCGGCGAAGCTCGGCGACAATCCACGGACGATCGACATCGAGAAGACGCCGTCGCTCCTCGTCCAGCTGGTCGCCGATTCACTTGGGCTCGGCAGCGGCGGCGACGATGTCGGCGACTCGTCGCGCGCGCGTGACCCGTTCGCGAAGCTTGTCGCCGCCGGCCGCGCGCGCGTGCTGGCGAGCGTCGGCGAAGCGGTCGCGGTCGCCGGCGGCGCGACCATCCAGGCGCACTGCCTCGACTGCGCCGCCGTCGCCCCTCCCCGCCCCGCATCGGTTGCGCGGGCGAGCGCGTGGCTGGGCAGCGCCGCGACCCTGCTGCGGTGACGGGCCGACCCATTGTCAAAGCCCCTTCAGATCCTTGGGCCAAAACCCGTTCCAGACTATGGGCCAGAGCCCGCTCCTGACTATTGACCAAAGCCCGCTCATGCTGAGCTTGTCCAAGCACAACCGAACGGCCGTGCGTGCTTCGACAAGCTCAGCATGAGCGGGCTGAGTTAGGATGACCGGGTTGAGTTAGGATGAGCGGGTTGAGTTAGGATGACCGGGGCAGCCTAGGATGAGCGCGGCAGGCTGGATGTCGCACTCGCAGACTTGAAGGGAACGCAGACATGACGATCGACCGGCGGACGGTCCTGCTTGCCGGCGGTGCCGCGGCGGCGACGGCGGCGATGCCGGCCTGGGCGCGGCCGCAGGTGCCGGAGCCGCGGTCGCCGCAGCTTGCCGCCCTGCTCGACCGGATCGCCGACGAGGTTCTCGTCCTGTCGCCCGATCAGGCGACGGCGCTCGGCGTCGACAACGGCTCCCGCGCCGCGCTCAGGTCGCAGCTGCCGGAGGTGTCGCCGGCGGCACAGGCGCGCTGGGCGGCGGCGGCGGATCGCATGGTGCGCGACCTGGTGGCCGTCGATCGCGCCTCGCTCGCCGAGGCCGACCGGCTGCGCCTCGACAGCACGCTCTACTCGGCGCGGCGGGCGGTCGACGGCACCCGCTTCCCGTACGGCGGCGGCGCGCGCGAGGGCTTCTTCGGCGGCGCGCGACCGTACACGATCTCGCAGCAGGACGGCGCGCTGGTCGACGTGCCTGAGTTCCTCGATTCGCAGCACATCGTCGCCACCAAGGCCGACGCCGAAGCCTATCTCGCGCGCGTGTCGGCCTTTGCCCGCCAGCTCGACGGCGAGGCGGCGTCGATCGCGAGCGACGCGGCGCGCGGGGTGATGCCGCCGGCGTTCATCGCCGCGACGATCCTCAAGCAGGCGCGGGGCTTCCGCGCGACCCCGGCGGCGGAGCAGCGGCTGGTGTCGTCGCTCGCGACGCGCGCGGCGACGGCCGGGATCACCGGCGACTGGGCGGCGCGCTGCACGGCGCTGGTCGAACGCGAGGTCTACCCTGCCCTCGATCGGCAGATCGCCGCCTTCGCCGCGGCGACGGCGAATGCTCCGGCCACCGCCGGCGTCGCCCGCCTGCCCGAGGGCGAGGCCTTCTACCGCTACGCCCTGCGCCTCGGCACGACGACCGAGCTTGCTCCGCAGGAAATCCACCGCACGGGCCTCGAGCAGAACAAGGCACTGCAGGCGCGGATGGACGCGATCCTCAGGCGCCAGGGCCTGACGCAGGGCAGCGTCGGCGCGCGGGTGACGGCGCTCAATACCGATCCGCGCTTCCTGTATCCCGACACGGCCAAGGGCCGCGCGGCGATCATCGCCTATTGCAATGCGCGTCTCGCCGCGGTCCGCCCGCTGCTGGCGAAGATGTCGAACCTGGGCTTGCGCGCCGACATCCAGGTCAAGCAGGTGCCGGTCGACATCCAGGACGGCGCCGCGCTCGGCTACATGAACCCGGCGGCGCTCGACGGGTCGCGCCCGGCGATCTACTACATCAACCTCAAGTCGACGGCGCTGTGGCCGAAGTACCAGCTGGCGACGCTGACGGCGCACGAGGGCGTGCCCGGCCACAGCTTCCAGTTCGCCTACCTGACCGAGGCGAAGGAGAAGCCGCCGCTGATCACGTCGCTCACCCCCTTCAATGCCTTCGTCGAGGGCTGGGCGCTGTACGCCGAGCAGGTCGTCGACGAGCTTGGCGCCTACGCCGACGATCCGTGGAGCGCGATCGGCTATCTCCAGGCGCAGCAGTTCCGCGCCTGCCGCCTCGTCGTCGATACCGGCATCCACAGCATGGGCTGGACGCGCGATCAAGCGGTCGACTTCCTGACCGGGGAGACGGGCAAGGGCAAGGCGGCGATGACGAGCGAAGTCGACCGCTACTGCGTCGCCCCCGGCCAGGCGTGCGGCTACAAGATCGGCCATAACGAAATCCTGCGGCTGCGGGCGAAGGCGCAGGCCGCGCTGGGGCCGAAGTTCACGCTCGCCGGGTTCGACGATGCCGTCGTCACGACCGGCGGCGTGCCGCTCAGCGTACTGCCGGAAGCGATCGACGCCTATATCGCCTGGGCGTGAGCGACGCGGTTTGGTCGGCCCAACCCCCCTCGCTCACCCGCGATGCGCAATTACCAACCGACACCTAACCACCAACCGACACCTAATCACCAACCCCGCTCATGCTGAGCTTGTCGAAGCACGCACAAACGGTCGTACGTGCTTCGACAAGCTCAGCATGAGCGGGTTGAGGGACTGGTACACTGGTACGTGCTTCGACAAGCTCAGCATGAGCGGGTACTTGCCTAAACCAGCGGGCTCTAGATCGAGCCGGCTCGCTCAGAACGCGTTGCTCGGCACGATCAGCGCGACGACGGTGCGGGCGAGGACGTAGAAGTCGAACCAGATCGACCAGTTCTCGATGTAGTAGAGGTCGTGCTCGAAGCGCTTGACGAGCTTGTCCTCGGTATCGGTCTCGCCGCGCCAGCCGCAGACCTGGGCCCAGCCGGTGATGCCAGGCTTGACCTTGTGGCGCGCGGCATAGCTCGACAGGACGTCGGAGAACAGGCGTCCGCCGGCGCGCGTCGACGGCGCGTGTGGGCGCGGGCCGACCAGCGACATATCGCCCTGCAGCACGTTGAACAGCTGCGGCAGCTCGTCGAGGCTCGTCCGGCGCAGGATGGCACCGACGCGCGTGACGCGCGGATCGCGGCGGCTCGCCTGAGTGATTTCAATCAGTTGCGCGTGATTGTGGTACATCGACCTGAACTTCCACACGCGGAACGGGCGGTTGTTGAAGCCCTCGCGCGGCTGGCGGAAGAAGATCGGGCCGGGTGAATCGAGCCGGATGGCGAACGCGATCAGCAGCATCGGCACGGCGAACAGCAGGATCGCCAGCGACGCCAGCACCCGGTCCTCCGCCACCTTGACCCAGGCGTCGAGCCCGGAGATCGGCCGCTCGAACAGGGTCATCACCGGTACGTCACCAAGGAGCACCACCGGCCGCCGGGCGAAGACGAAGCTGGCAAGATCAGGCGCGAGACGGATGCGGACCGGCGTCAGCGCCAGCCGGCTGACGACCTGCTGCAGCCGCGCCTCCGCCGACCACGGCAGCGCGACGATGACCTGATCGATGCGGTTGTCGCGGATCGTCTCGACCAGCGTCGTCAGGTTGCCGAGCACGGGAATGCCGTGGTGCGATGTCGGCACGCGCCCGTCCTGGCGGTCGTCGAAGAAGCCGACGATGGTGATCGTCAGCTTGTCGGTCGTCAGGATATAGTCGGCCAGCCGCGCCCCCTGCGCCCCCGCCCCGAAGATGGCGACGCGCTGGTTGAACGTGCCGCGCCGCTTCAGCCGCCGCACCCAGATCGTCATCGCCAGCCGCGTCGCGAGCAGGGTTGTGCCGCCGGCGACGAACCAGCTGATCGCCCAGCCGCGCGACACCTCGTCCGAGGTCTTGAGGAGGAAGCCGAGCGTGACCAGGAACAGCGTCGTCGTCACCCAGGCGGTGGCGACGCGCTGCCACGCCTTCCTGAGCGAGAACTGCGCTTCGACATCATAGCTGCCGACCGTCTCGGCGAGCACGGCGAAGGCGACCGCGGCGACGAAGACGATGCGCGAATAGATGACATCGGTCGTATCCGACGGCATCAGGAGATCGACGGCGAGGAGGCCGGTCAGCACCACGACGCCGAACTCGACGATCCGCGTGACGAGCACGACGACGTCGAGCGGCACGCCCGCGCGGTCGAGCGCGGCGACGGGGACGACGGAGGTGTCGATCTTGTTCAACGCCGTTCCCTGTTCACGCGCCGCGCGAGCGGCCGCCGCAGCCGCGCGGTGCCGCTGCCGCTGCCGCTGCCGAAGACAGTGGTCTCCTCACCATGATCTGCTATAAATCACGTTAATGCGCTGTGGCTGAACGGGGACAGGATGACGACGGTATATGACTGGACGACGATGATCGTCTTCGCGGGACTCGTCGTCCTGTTCCTGCAGCGGTCGCAGGGCGAGGCGCGCGACCAGCTGTGGCAGTATCTGGTCGCCGCGGTCGGGTGCGCCGCCACCAACTACCTTGGCAACCAGGCGTTCGAGCAAGGGGTCACGTTCCTTCATCTGGCCGCAATCGCGCTTGGCGGCGCCACGCTTGCCTTCATCTTCGTCGTGCTCCGTCCGCTTGACGGCTTCCACAGCTAGACGCCGAGCCGTGCGAGCCCCGCGGCGATCGTCGGGCCGACGAGGATGCCCCTGTCGGCGGGCCTGACCGCCAGCACGAATGCCCGCCCGAATGCCGCCAGCGCCGCAAAGGTCGCCGGCGTCGGCTCGGCAACCGTCGACAGGCGGACGAGGATGCCGTCGGGCACGATGCCCGCAAGCTGCTCGCGCAGGCGCATCGTCCGCTGTTCGCGCCGCGTCGTCGGCAGATAGTCGCCGATCCGCGTCCAATAGGTGATCGGCTCGATCCGATTGTCGCTCGTCGCCGTCAGTTCGCGGGCGGGAATGGCAAGGTGCGGCGCGACCGGCAGGTCGAGGCGGGTCGAGTTGGAGATCTGGAACCCCACCGCGGCGTAGCAGACCTCGGGCCGGTGCAACTGCAGCAGGTCGCTCTGCAGGTTGCCGTAGGCGAGCACCATCATCACCGGCAGCGCGTCGGCGGCGGTGTACAGGCGGCTGATCGTGTCCGAGTATAGGCGGTCGGCCAGGCTGCCCGGCGTCTTCGGCAGGATGAAGGCGTCGCTCGGCGTCATCGTCCAGCCGCCGATCTTCTGCGGCACGATCGTGTCGAGCTTGCGGCCGTGCAGATACTCGACGCGGTGGCGCGGCGTCAGCGCGGCGGCGGCGGCGGCGGCGGCGAGCATCCCGCCGCCGAGCAGGACATCGCGACGGTCGATCATCGGCGCCCCTCCAGCCAAGCGCGCACTGGCGACAACAGGCTGTCGATCAGGAAGATGAGGAGCAGCGCGGAGGTGAAGGTGACCATGCCGGCGAACTTGTGCAGGAACCCCTGCGCGACGGCATCGCCGGCATAATAGGTCAGCAGCACCAGCGCGGCGATGCGGACGCAGTTGGCGAGGATGGCGATCGGCACGACGAGTGCCAGCAGCAGCACCGAATAGCGCCAGTTGCTGTTGCGCATGACGTAGACGTAGAACAGGCCGATCGCCGTCAGGCTGATCAGCGAGTTGAGCCCGGCGCACGCATCCTCGACGAGCAACTGATACTGCGCGACATAGATGGTCACCCCAACCCGCGCGACCGGATAGCCGAGCGCGCCGAGCGCGTCGCTGACCCCCTCCGACACCAGCTGCTTCAGCGGCTGCGTCGCTGAGTCGAGGATGTAGCCGGGGATCGGGATCATGAAGGCGAGATAGACGATGGGAAACCACATCATCCGCATCACCGCCGCGCCGACGAAGCTGTAGGCGACCGCGCCGAAGGCGAGGAGCATCCCGGCGACCTCGATGCTGATGAAATCGAAGGCGCGGCCGAAGGCGTAGCCGACGACCGCGACCGCCATTGCCGCCAGCGTCACGCCGAGCGATCCGGGACGCGCCGCCGCGCGGATTTCCGCGCCGCGGCGGAAGATCAGCCAGACGCCGGTGGCCAGGACGAGCGGACCATGAACGCCGGCCTCGGTCGACCACGGGCCGGCCCCAAGGCTGGCAACGGTTGGCAGGAACATCGCCAGCATCCCGGCGACGAGCAGCGTGTGGTGCAGCGCGAAGTCGCTCCAGCGGATCGTTCCGCTTCGGGGCGGCGCGACGGTCGCCATCAGAACTCGCTGAGGACCGATCCGAGCACGGCGCTGCGCGCGGCACCGAGCTGCGACGACAGCGTCGCGACATCGGCGACGAACGTCCGGTTCCGCCGCGCGACGATGACCGCATAGCCGATCACGCCCGAGATGGTCAGGGCATCGGCGCAGCTGTTCGCCGCCGGCGTGTCGAAGATCGTGATGTCGTACTCGCGCAGCAGCGTGTTCATGCCGTCGCGGAAGCGCGCGCTCGACAGCAGCTCCTGCGGCCGCGCCGCCGGAGGCCCCGCCGTGATCACCGACAGGTTGGGCAGCACGTTGGCGTGGACGACGCGCTCGGGCCGCGCGACCTTCAATGTCAGGAAGCTCGACAGGCCGGCACTCGCCGCCGACAGGCCGAAGATCTGATCGATCCGCGGGGAGCGCAGGTTGCCGTCGACGAGCAGCGTCTTGGTGCCGACCTGCGACAGGGCAGCGGCGACGTTGGCGGCGAGGAAGCTGCAGCCGACGCCCTCCATCGGCGCGACGAAGGCGACCGCGCGGCGGCCGGGCTTGATGTGCTGGGCGATGATCTGCGTGCGCAGCAGGCGGATCGATTCCGCTTTGGCGCTGACCGGATCGCTGAGGACGACGAGCTCTTCAGAGACCGTCCGCTGCGGCCCCTGCTGCAGCGCGAGGCTGTTGACCAGCTGGTCCCGCGCCCGGTCGAGCTCGTCGACGCCGATGAAGCCGAGCTCGAGCGCCGCCTGGTCGAAGTCGAGCCCGGTCGCCGCCTGATGCTCGGCGACGCGCGCCGATTCGTCGTCGGTGAGAAGGCCGAGGCGGAGCAGCGCGTCGCGGATCGGCGCGTCGGGGGCCTGGCGGCCGTCGCTG
>JAFARM010000196.1 GCA_019245455.1 Sphingomonadaceae bacterium
GCAGCGAGGGCAGCCTGACCGCCGTGCTCGCCGGCGATGGCGTGTCGACGACGGTTTGGGCAGGGGAGTAGGACATGGCGATCTTCGACGCGGGCGCGCACAAGGCCGACCTCGAGCGGCGGATGAACTCGGCGGTCGAGGCGCTCAAGAGCGACCTCGGCGGGCTCAGGACCGGTCGCGCCTCGACCGCACTGCTCGACCGCGTGACGGTCGAGGTTTACGGCGCGGCGATGCCGCTGACGCAGGTGGCGACGGTCACCGCACCCGAGGCGCGGATGCTGTCGGTGCAGGTGTGGGACAAGACCAACGTCCAGCCGGTCGACAAGGCGATCCGCGCCGCCGGCCTTGGCCTCAACCCGATCGTCGACGGCCAGACGCTGCGCCTGCCGATCCCCGACCTGACCGAGGATCGGCGTAAGGAACTCGCCAAGCTCGCCGGGCAGTACAGCGAGAAGGCCAAGATCGCCGTCCGCAACGTCCGCCGCGACGGCATGGAGGGGCTGAAAGGCGCGGAGAAGAAGGGCCAGATCAGCCAGGACGAGCAGAAGAAGCTCGAGGCCGAGGTGCAGAAGATCACCGACAGGATCACCGCCGAGATGGACGCGGCGTCGGCGGCCAAGGAGAAGGAAATCCTCGGCAAGTGAGCCTGCGCGCTGCGCCTCGCCGGGTCCTGCCGCCCGACGCCAGCGTGCCCGGCGCGCCGCCGCGCCACGTCGCGATCATCATGGACGGCAACGGCCGCTGGGCGCGCGCCCGCCACCTGCCGCGCGTCATGGGGCACAGGAAGGGCGTGGAGGCGGTGCGGCGGACGATCGAGGCCGCCCCCGACCTCGGCATCGAGGTGCTGACGCTCTACGCTTTTTCGAGCGAGAACTGGCGGCGACCGGCGGACGAGGTCAGCGACCTGATGGGCCTGCTGCGCCACTATCTGCGCACCGAGATTGCCGAACTCCACGCCAACGGGGTGCGCCTGCGCTTCATCGGCGATACGGCGCGGCTGAGCGAGGATGTCGTCGCCATGCTCGAGCAGGCGGCGGCGCTGACCGCCAGCAACCGCCGCCTGACGCTGGTGCTGGCGCTGAACTATGGCAGCCACGACGAGCTGATCCGCGTCGCGCGCGCTCTGGCGGCGGATGCGGCGGCGGGTCGGCTCGACCCGGCGGCGATCGACGCCGGGGCGATCGAGGCGCGGCTCGACACCGCCGGCCTGCCGCCGCCCGACCTCATCATCCGCACCTCTGGCGAGCAGCGGCTGTCGAACTTCCTGATGTGGCAGGCGGCCTATGCCGAGCTGGTGTTCACCGACGAGCTGTGGCCGGACTTCGACGCCGCCTCGCTGAAGCGCGCGGTCGACACTTTCGGCCAGCGTGACCGGCGCTATGGCGGCCGCTGAGGTGGCGCGGGAGCCGGTGCCTGCGCCGGGCGGGCGGAGCGAGCTCCTGACGCGCGTCGTCGTCGGCGCGGCGCTCGCGGCGGTGGCGATCGCCGCGACCTGGGCGGGCGGGGTCGCCTTTACCGCGCTGGTCGCCGCCGCCTGCCTGCTGATGAGTGCCGAGTGGAGCGTGATGCACTGCGTCGCGCGGCCGTTCCGGCTGGCGAGCCTCGGCGCGCTGGCCTTCGTTGTCGTCGTCTTCCTCCGCGCCGGTGCCGCCGACGCGCTGATCGTGCTGGCCGCCGCCGCGGGTCTGCTCGGGCTGTTCGTGCGCGGGTACGACCGCGCCCGCGCGTTCTGGGTGGCGGCGGGGCTGCTTTACTGCGGCCTGCCGATGGTGGCGCTGCTGTGGTTGCGAGCCTCCTTGTTCGGGCTCTTCTACGTCTCGCTCGTTTTCGCGATCGTTTGGGCGACCGATATCGGTGCCTTCTTTACCGGTCGGACCTTTGGGGGTCCGCGCTTTGCGCGGACGATCAGCCCGAACAAGACGTGGGCTGGTGTGGCCGGCGGCATCGCGGCCGCTGTTGTTGCTGCCGAGGCACTGCCCATCTTTGGTCGTGGCCGGCCCGCTGTCGAGCACGGCTTGGCGACTGCGGGCGGCATGGTACAGTTGGCCGGCTTCGCGCTCGTCGGCATCCTGCTTGCAGCGTTCGCAATCGGCGGCGACCTGCTCGAAAGTTGGCTCAAGCGGAGGGCCGGGGTCAAGGACTCGGGCGATCTCCTGCCGGGCCACGGCGGAGTGATGGACCGGTTAGATGGACTGGTTCCCGTCGCTATAGTCGCGGCGCTCGGCGTAGGGGCTGGCCTGTGACCTCGCGCTCCGTCACCGTCCTCGGCGCGACCGGCTCCGTCGGGGCGTCCACCCTCGACCTGATCGGGCGCGAGCCGGATCGCTGGCGGGTTGAGGCGCTGACGGCGAACTGCGACGTCGACCGGCTCGCGGTCGCCGCCAAGGCCGTGCGGGCAAAGCTCGCCGTCGTCGCCGACGAAAGCTGCTACAATGCGCTGAAGGACGCCCTCGCCGGCACCGGCATCAAGGCGGCGGCGGGGAAACAGGCCCTGTGCGACGCCGCCCGCGCGCCTGCGGACGTCGTAGTCGCCGCCATCGTCGGCGCGGCCGGCCTGCCGCCGACGCTCGCCGCGGTCGAGCGCGGGGCGACGGTCGCCATCGCCAACAAGGAGACGCTCGTCTGCGCCGGCGACGTCGTCACGCGGGCGGCGGCCCAGTCGGGCGCGACGCTGCTGCCGGTCGACAGCGAGCACAACGCCATCTTCCAGGTGTTCGACCACGCCCATCCCGAGCGCGTCACCCGCATCATCGTCACGGCCAGCGGCGGCCCGTTCCGCACCGCGAGCGAGGCGGAGATGCGCGCCGCGACGCCGGCGCAGGCGTGCAAGCACCCGGTGTGGTCGATGGGGGCGAAGATCTCGGTCGATTCCGCGACGCTGATGAACAAGGGATTGGAGCTGATCGAGGCGCACCACCTGTTCCCCGTCGCGCCGGAGCAGCTCGAGGTCATCGTCCACCCGCAGTCGGTGGTGCACAGCTTCGTCGAGTATATCGACGGCTCGATGCTGGCCCAGCTCGGCACGCCCGATATGCGCACCCCGATCGGCTATTGCCTCGCCTGGCCGGAGCGGATGGCGACGCCGTCGGCGCGGCTCGACCTCGCGGCGACCGCCTCGCTGACCTTCGAGGCGCCCGACCACGCCCGGTTCCCGGCGCTCGGCCTGGCGGTCGCGGCGATGAAGGCGGGCGGATCGGCCCCGGCAATCCTCAACGCTGCCAACGAGATCGCGGTCGCGGCCTTCCTCGCCGGCGAGATCGGCTTCCTCGATATCGCCGCAATCGTCGCCGATACCGTCGCTGCCGTCGCCGCGGCGCCGGTATCGTCGCTCGACGAGGTCGTGGCGATCGACGGCACGGCGCGGCGGGTCGCGGCGGACGCGACGGCAAGGAGGCGGAGCTGACGACGTTGCCGCACCCGGGAATCGGCGTGACGATCGCGACCTTCGCCGTCGTCATCGGCATCCTCGTCTTCGTTCACGAGATGGGCCATTATCTCGTCGGCCGCCTGTTCGGCATCCGCGCCGAGGCCTTCTCGATCGGCTTCGGCCGCGAGATCGTCGGCTGGACCGACCGCGTGGGTACCCGCTGGAAGATGGGCGTCCTGCCGATCGGCGGCTACGTCAAGTTCCTGGGCGATGCGGACGCGTCGAGCCGCCCGGCCGACGCCCGCGACGCGACGGCGGAGGAGCGCGCGGGGATGTTCCAGTTCCGGCCGCTGTGGCAGCGGGCGCTGGTCATCGCCGCCGGGCCGCTGACCAACTTCGCCTTCGCCATCGTCATCTTCACCGGCTTCTTCGCCATGTACGGCCAGTCGGTGACGCCGCCGGTGGTCGACCGCGTCGCCGCCGGCAGCCCGAGCGCCGCCGCCGGGCTGCGGCCGGGCGATCGCATCGTCACGCTCGATCGCCACATCGTCGACACGTTCGAGGAGGTCGTCGCCGCGGTGACGGCGAACGCCGGCACGCCGATCCGCGTCGGCATCGATCGGGGCGGCCGGGGCTTCGTCGTCCGCCTCGTCCCGCGCATGGTCGACCGCGTCGACGATTTCGGCGACCACTACCGCGTCGCCCAGATCGGCATCGCCGCCGGCAGCCGGGCGATCGTCGCGCGGTCGCTGCCGCAGGCGTTCGTCGCCGCGATCAAGCAGGTCGGCGACCTGATCGCGGCGACCGGGCGCGGGCTCGGCCAGGTCGTCGGCGGCCGGCGGGCGGCGAGCGAGCTCGGCGGCCCGATCAAGATCGCGCAGTTTTCTGGACAGGCGGCGGCGCTCGGCCTGCCCAACCTGATCCAATTCATCGCCTTCGTCTCGATAAATCTCGGGTTCATCAACCTTCTGCCAGTTCCGGTGCTGGACGGGGGGCATCTGTTCCTTTACGCGGTCGAGGCGGTTCGCCGGCGGCCTCTGGCGCCGAGGGTCCAGGAATGGGCTTTTCTCTCCGGGTTCGCTGCGCTGATGTCGCTGATGGTTTTCCTGACGTGGAACGACCTCGCCGGGATCGGAGCGTGGCACCGGCTGTCGGGGCTGTTCGGGTGAAGGCGCGGCGTGGGTGGCGCTGCGGAACACGGCAGGGCGGCAGAGTGAAGGGCGGGTTTACGGCGTGAGTGAGCCACTATCGCGTGTCGCCGGGCGGCGTCGGACCCGTCATGCCCGCCATCTGGCCATCGTCCTGCTGGCGACGACGGCGGTCGCGCCGCCGGTGCTGGCGCAGACCGACCCGCTGCTGACGGCGAGCCCGACGGGCACCTTCCCGACGCCGGTGCCGAACACCAGCGGCACCGTGCGCGCGATCACCGTCCGCGGCACCGAACGGCTCGAGCCGGAGACGGTACTGTCGTACATCAACCTGGAGGTCGGCGACACCTACGACCGCGATCGGCTCGACAAGGCACTGAAGGAACTCTACGCGAGCGAGCTGTTCGCCGACGCGACGATCCTCGACGACAACGGCACGCTGACGATCACGGTCAAGGAAAACCCGGTCATCAACCGGGTGCTCGTCGAAGGCGCCAAGCGCGTCAAGGAAGAGAAGGTGCGCGAGGAGATCAAGCTCGCGCCGCGCCAGATCTTCACCCGCTCCAAAGTCCGCGCCGACGTCGGCCGCATCCTCGAGGTCTATCGCCGCTCGGGCCGCTTCTCGGCCGCGGTCGAGCCGAAGATCGTCCAGCTCGACCAGAACCGCGTCGACCTCGTCTACGAGATCAGCGAGGGGGCGAAGTCGAAGGTCCGCCAGATCAACATTCTGGGCAACCACAAGTTCAAGGAAGCGCAGCTGCGCGCCGTCATGGCGACGCGGCAGTCGCGGCCGTTCCGCATCTTCACCTCGAACGACACCTATGATCCCGACCGCCTCGCCTACGACCAGCAGAAGCTGCGCCAGTTCTACCTGACGCAGGGCTATGCCGACTTCCGCGTCGTCTCGGCCGTCGCCGAACTGACGCCCGACCGCCGCGACTTCATCATCACCTACGTCGTCGACGAGGGCGAGCGGTACCACTTCGGCGACCTGACGATCGAATCCGACATCCGCGACATCAAGGCGGACACCTTCAAGAAGCTGCTGACCGAGCACAAGGGCGACTGGTACAACGCCCAGAAGATCGAGAACACGGTCGACACGCTGCAGGAGACGGCCGGCCTGCTCGGCTACGCCTTCGCCGACATCCGGCCGCAGTTCAATCGCGACAAAGACAAGCGCGAGATGAACATCACGTTCGAGATCGCCGAAGCGCCGCGCGTCTACGTCGAGAAGATCAACATCAACGGCAACGTCCGCACCAAGGACCAGGTCATCCGCCGCGAGTTCCGCCTGGCCGAGGGCGACGCGTTCAACACGCTGAAGGTCAAGCGCTCGCGTGATCGTCTGCAGGGGCTCGGCTTCTTCCAGGACAAGCTCGAGGTCGAGCAGAAGCCCGGCTCCGCGCCGGATCGCGTGATCCTCGAGGTCAACGTCCAGGAGAAGTCGACCGGCAGCCTCGAGGTCTCGGCGGGCTATTCGAGCCTGGAGAACTTCATCCTGTCGGCGTCGGTGACGCAGCGCAACTTCCGCGGGCGGGCGCAGGAGCTGCGGCTTTCGGGCAACATCTCGAGCTATTCGAAGTCGATCGAGGCGGGCTTCACCGAGCCGTACCTGTTCGGACGCAACCTCGCGCTCGGCTTCGACATCTTCCGCCGCGACTATAACGCTTTCAACACGCTCGCCGACAACACGCGCAACACGACCTATTCGGACACGACGACCGGCTTCCAGCTCCGTACCGGCTTCGCCATCACCGAGTTCTGGGCGGCGTCGATCCGTTACGGCCTCAGCCGCGAGAACGTGACGCTCGACAAAGCGACCTATTACAACACCGACGGCAACGGCAACTTCACGACGTGCGATCCGCTGCGCGCCGGACGCTACCTGTGCGACGCGGTCGGCAGCTATACGACGTCGTCGGTCGGCTACAGCCTGATCTACAACAGCGTCAACAATCCGGTTCGACCGAGCCGCGGTCAGCGCTTCGTCTTCAGCCAGGACCTTGCCGGCGTCTTCACCGGCGTGAAGTACCTGCGGACCAAGGCGAACTACGACTGGTACCGGCCCTTGTTCGGGGCCAATAGCGGCTTCATCCTCAACATCGGCGGCGAGGCGGGCTATATCTTCGGCTATGGTGGCCAGACGGTGCGCCTGACCGACCGCTTCTTCCTCGGCGAGGGGCAGATCCGCGGCTTCGGCATCCGCGGCGTCGGTCCGCGCGTGCTGCGCGAGCCGATCCTCGCCGACGGGACGATCGATCCCAATCGCAAGGACTATACCGACGACGCGCTCGGCGGCGAGACCTACTATCGCGCCCGCGTCGAGGTGCAGATCCCGCTCGGCGCGGCGGGGTCGGAACTCGGGCTGCGGCCATCGATCTTCACCGACGTCGGCGCGGTGTTCAAGATCCCAACGCCGAGCACGAGCTGCCAGCAGCCGCCGGCGCCGCTGACGCACCCGGTGTCATCGTTCAATCCGAACATCGTCTGCGCGCCGAACACCAGCGGCTCCGCCGGTTTCGACGAGGCGTTCCTCGGCAATTCGGCGAGCCCGCGCGTCGCCGTCGGCATCGGCGTGTCGTGGAACTCGCCGTTCGGCCCGTTCCGCTTCGATCTTGCCAAAGCGCTGGTCAAACAGCCCGGCGACGACCCCAAGCTGTTTCAATTCAACGTAGGGACCCAGTTCTGATGAAGACCAAGCTCATCCTCGCCGCCGCCGCCGCCTTCGTGACCGCTCCCGCGCTCGCCCAGACGCTGCCGCCGCCCGTCGTTATCGTCGTCGACATGGACCGCGTGGTCAACGACTCTGCCGCTGGCAAGCAGGCGACGGCCGAGCTCAAGACGCGCAACGACGCGCTGCAGGCACGCGTCAACCAGCTGCGCACGCAGTTCGGCACCGAGGAGCAGACGCTCGGCAAGTCGCAGCCGGCGCAGGGTGCCGCGCCCGCCGCGGTCACCGCGTGGGAGACGAAGGCGCGCGATTACCAGCAGCGCCGCCAGGCCGCCGAGGCCGACGTGCAGAAGCGGATCCAGGACCTGCAGCTGTCGCAGCGCTATGTGCTCAAGCAGATCAACGACGGCACCACCCCGATCGTCACGGCCGTGATGCGCGAGCGCGGTGCGACGATCGTTCTGCCCGAAAATGCGACGCTGCAGCACGCCGCGTCGCTCGACGTCACCACGGACGTCATCGCCCGCCTCGACAAGGCGCTGCCGCGCGTGTCGACGACCGCGCCGGCGGCCGCGCCGGCCAAGTAAGCCGGCGATGACGGGGCGCTCGGAGACGCTCGCCGCAGCCGACGTCCGGGCGGTGATGGGACTGATTCCCCACCGCTTCCCGATGCTGCTCGTCGACCGGGTCGAGGCGATCGTCCCCGACCGGTCGGCGCGCGGGATCAAGGCGGTGAGCATGGGCGAGCCGTTCTTCGCCGGGCATTTTCCCGGCCGCCCGATCATGCCCGGCGTCCTCATCGTCGAGGCGCTGGCGCAGACGGCGGGGGTGCTGGCAATCCTGTCGATGGACCTGAAGGATTCGGGCAAGCTCGTCTACTTCATGGCCATCGAGGAGGCGAAGTTCCGCGCCCCCGTCGAGCCCGGCTGCCTGCTCGCATTGGATGTCGAGTTCGTTCAGCGCCGGGCGACGGTATGCAAGTTCGCCGGGCGCGCGACCGTCGATGGCCGGCTGGCGGCCGAGGCGCGCTTTACCGCGATGGTCGCCGACCCGCCGGCGTGAGCGCTGCGATACGCCGGTTCATCACCGCCGCTCATGCTGAGCGTGTCGAACCAACCCCTACCCCGCTCATGCTGAGCTTGTCGAACCAACCCCTACTCCGCTCATGCTGAGCTTGTCGAAGCACGCACGACCGTTTGTGCGTGCTTCGACAAGCTCAGCATGAGCGGAGTACGAGCTCAGCATGAGCGGAGTATGAGCTCAGCATGAGCGGATCATGAGCTCAGCATGAGCGGATCATGAGCTTGATATTGGCGGGTGCTGGCCTGGCATGAGCGGGCCCCGATCGGGCATTGCACACCGTCGCGGAACCCGCTTTGATGGGCGGCGGGGAGATGGTGATGGCGACGGCGACGGCAGCGGAGCAGACGGAGGCTGAGCCGTGTTTCGAGCCGCAGCGCGACTGGCTGATCATCCTCGCCTCGTCGCTCGGCA